>JAJZVS010000179.1 GCA_021845555.1 Pseudomonadota bacterium | reverse complement strand
TTGACCAGTAGGCCACCATACCACGGCCAGCACGCGATATCGGCGATGGAGTAGTCCGCCCCCCCCAGGTACTCGCTTACCGCAAGCCGCTTGTCGAGCACGTCGAGCAGCCGTTTCGTCTCCATGGCGAAACGGTCGATCGCGTACTCGATCTTGGTCGGTGCGTAGGCATAGAAATGCCCGAACCCGCCGCCGAGATAGGGGGCGCTTCCCATCTGCCAGAACAGCCATGAGAAGCACTCCGCCCGCGCCGCCAGGTCGCGCGGCAGGAACGCGTCGAACTTCTCCGCGAGGTAGAGCAGGATCGCGCCCGACTCGAACACGCGCACCGGCTTCGGCCCGCTGCGATCCATCAGCGCCGGGATCTTGGAGTTCGGGTTGACCTCGACGAAGCCGCTGGAGAACTGGTCGCCCTCGCCGATGCGGATCGGCCAGGCGTCGTATTCGGCGCCCTTGTGGCCCAGCGCCAGCAGCTCCTCCAGCATCACCGTCACCTTCACCCCGTTGGGCGTGGCGAGCGAGTAGAGCTGCAGCGGGTGCTTGCCCACCGGCAGCGCCTTCTCGTGCGTGGCGCCGGAGACGGGGCGGTTGATGTTGGCGAAGCGCCCGCCGCTTGCCTTGTTCCAGGTCCACACTTTCGGCGGCACGTATTCGGCGTCGCTCATCGTATTCCTCCCTCTGGCCGGCCTTTTTTCAACAGGGAAAACGTAATGCCCGGCGGCGTGGGCGCAAGGCCGCCCCCGGTAAACTTCTCTCTACTTGCGCGCGCTGGCCGGGAATGGGACCCTGGCGCATGACTCTCACGATCTCGACGACCATTGGCACCGGCTTCGTGCTCGGCACGGTCGACAATCCGGTCACGATCCTGCCGGGCGGGAGGATCAGCAACACCGGCAACGCCCTTGTCGGCCCCGCGGGCACGTACTGGACCGTGGTCAACGAGGGAACCCTCGCGGGCGGCAGCACCTACACGATTTCGGCCGGCGTCAAGCTGGGCAGCGGCGCCGTGACCAATGCGGCTAGCGCGCTGATCTCGGGCTATTCGTATGGCGCGAAGATCACGGGCTCCGGCACGGTGGTCAACGAGGGCACCATCGTCGCCACCGGCGCGTCGGTCGTTGGCTATCATTACGTCGTCAGCGCGTCGGGCGGATCGAGCATCACCGCGTTTGCCGGCGGCGTCGTGATGGCCGATGGGGGCGTCAGCAACGCCCCCGGCGCCACCATCGCCGGCGGCCTCATCGGCGTTGGGCTCAACGGCGCCGGCAGCCTGGTCAACGCCGGGCTCGTCACCGCCGCCGGCACCTCGGGGCTCGCCGTCGTGCTCGGCGGCGCCGACAGCGTGACCAACCAGGCGGGCGGCATCATCTCCGCCGCCGGCACCGGGGCCGCGGGCATCATCGGCGCTGGTTCGCCAGACACTGTCACCAATGCCGGCACCATCGCCAGCGCCTTCGGGGTTTTACTCGCTTCCGGCGGCACGGTGATCAACACCGTCGGCGTGATCTCTGGCGCTCGGAATGGTGTCGAACTCGTCGCTCCCGGCTATGTCCAGAACAGCGCTAGCATTGCCGGTGGCGGCTACGGCGTTCAGCTCTATGAGCCGGGCACGTTGCATAACAGCGGCGTCATCACCAACACGCAGACAACTGGCAGCATCGCTGTCGAGATGACTCACGGCGGTAGCCTTACCAACGCCGCGGGCGGCAGCATCGCCGGCGGCATGTACGCCGTGCGGCTCGGCGAGCCGGGCACGCTGCGTAACAGCGGCGTCATCACCAACACGCAGACAAGCGGCAGCACCACCGTCGAGATGACCCGCGGCGGCAGCCTCACCAACGCCGCGGGCGGGACCATCGCCGGGCAATGGATCGGCGTCGGCATCGGCGCCGCCGGTACGGTGGTGGGCACCATCGAGAGCACCATCGTCAATGCGGGCTCGATCGGCGCGCTCAACAGCCTCGGCGATGGCGCCGACCTCTGGCTGCGCGGCCCCGCCTATGTGCGCAACACCGGCATCATCAGCGGCGGCCCGTTCGGCATTGTGCTCTACGACCCCACCACGGTCGTCAACCTCGGCACAATTACCGGCTCCTATGATGTCGTAACTTCCGGTACCACGCATCACCAGGGCGCGATCGTCCCCGGCAACACGGCGCTCGCCGCCGCCGGCGTCTCCCTGCGACTGGAGCAGGCGCCGGGCGCGGTTCTCACCGGCGATGTCGTGGCGCCCGTCGGCACGCTCGGCATCGCAGCCAACACGCTGGAACTCCTGGCCGGCGCCACCGCCGGCACCATCAACGGCTTCGGCTCGCGCTACCAGGATTTCGGCAACATCGTGATCGATCCCGGTGCGGAATGGCTCGTCGCCGGCTCCGCGCAGGGCCTCGCCAACGCCGCAATCAGCGGCTTCACACCCGGCAGCACGCTGGAACTGACCGGCACGGTCGAAACCGAGGTCACCCTCACCGGCGGCATGCTTACCCTGTCCGGTGGCACCACGCTCGACCTGCCCGGACTGGCGTTTGCCAAGGTGAGCACCCTGGGCACCGGCAACACCGGCAACACCTTCATCACCGCCTGTTTCGCGAGCGGTACGAAGCTCCTCACCCCGCGCGGCCCGGTCGCGGTCGAGTCACTGCGCGAGGGCGACCTCCTCGTCACCGCGGGCGGGCTTGCCCCGATACGCTGGATCGGCCATCGCCGCACGGACCTCGCCCGCCACCCGCGTCCCCATGACGTGATGCCGGTGCGCGTGCGCGCCGGTGCCTTTGGCGACGATACTCCGGTCCGCGACCTCGTGCTCTCGCCCGACCACGCCGTCTTCGTGGACGGCGTTCTGATCCCCATCCGCCATCTCGCGAACGGCACCAGCATCGCGCAGGAGGCGCGCGACGACATCACCTACTGGCACGTTGAGCTCGCCCGCCACGACGTCGTCATCGCCGAAGGCCTGCCCTGCGAGTCATACCTGGACACCGGCAATCGTTCCGCCTTCGAGAACGCGGACGGACCTGTCGAGCTGCATCCCGAGTTCGCCCGGACCGTGTGGGCCGCCCAGGGCTGTGCCGGAATCCTCACCGACCCCTCCGAGCTGGCGCTGCGCGCCATCCACACGCGCCTCGCCGCCCGCGCCCGCCGCTACGGGCTGGCGAACTCCACCAGCACCGGCACATGGTCGGAGGGCTGCGCCCTGGCGCGCTCCTCGCGATCCGGCGCTGCATAGACCAGCCGCTCCGCCAGCCGCGCGGAGAGCAGCGCGTGGTCGATGCGCAACCCCGCGTCGCGCTCGAACGAAGCCGCCTGGTAGTCCCAGAACGTATAGACGCGCCCCGTAGGATGCAGCGCCCGCACGGCGTCGGTCAGCCCAAGCCATAGCAGCGCGCGAAAAGCCGCGCGTGACTCCGGGCGCACCAGCGCGTCGTTCGCTCCCAGCGCGCCGGCGGCGAGGTCCTCCTCGCCCGGACACACATTGTAGTCGCCAAGAATCGCGAGATCGCGCCCGTCCTCCAGCATCGCCTTGGCGTGCACCCGCAACGCCTCCATCCAGGCGAGCTTGGCCGCGAACCCCTCCGTCCCGCCCGAATTGCCGTTCGGAAAATACCCGTTGCCGATGACGATGCCGCCGCCCTCCGGCGATGCCACCTCGACCTCGATCCAGCGCGCCTGCGCCGGCTCCGGCACACCGGGCAGCGCCCGCGCCCGCACCTCGAACGGGACACGCCCCAGCGCCGCGACGCCGTTGTAGGATTTCTGCCCCACCACCTCGGCGCGGTAGCCGGGGAAGGCCAGCGCCGGGAATTGTTCCGCCTCGCATTTGATCTCCTGCAGCAGCAGCAGATCGGGCTGGTGGCGCTGCAGCCAGTCCGCCACATGCGCCTGGCGCTGGCGGATGGAGTTCACGTTCCAGGTCGCGAGCTTCATGCCGAGCCTCTCATCGCCGTGCCCCTCACTTGCGCGCATCGGCCGCGAGCGGCCAGGCCAGCAGCACTTGCTGCGCCGGCGCCAGCGGGCTCGGCGCCGTCATCCGGGCGGCGGCGGGAAAGGCGGCGGCGAGCCGGCTCAGTTCCGCCGCCGTCGCGTGCCTGGATGGGGCCAGCGTCAGCATGCCCAGGACGCGCCGCAGCTTCTCCTGCGACAGCGTGCCCACCATCAGCGCGTGCGTCCCCGCGGGCCCCGCCACCAGCGTCCGGCTTTCCCAGAGCCGCAGCACCAGCCGCTCGTCGGGCACCGGCCCCTCGTGGATCAGCACCATCCGGTCCGGCGCGCCGCGGTAGAGATGGGGCAGCACCGGCAGCTCGGTCGCATCCGTCTTGGGCATCAGCCAGGCCAGCGCCGTGCGCGGCGTCCAGGGGGTGGGACGGCGCCAGCCCGCCCGCCGCAGCTGCTCCGCCAGCGCCGGCCCCGGCCCCGCCCATTGCAGCACCAGCGGGTTGTGGCCGGTGCCCAGCAGCGGCGCCTGCTCCGTCGGCAGCATCGCCCAGCCGCCGTCGCGCCAGGCGGCGAAGTCGATCACCCTGGCCGGCCCAGGATCAGGCGGGGCAGGGGGCACGACGAGCGCCACTCCCGTGAGCTGCAGCACCATCGCGAACGCCACCAGCACGCCCGCGGCGGCCTGGCTCGCATGGCCAGGCGTTGCGGGCTCCTCGTCGTCATGATGACGCAGGATGTCCGCGACCCCCGAAAGCCCCACCCAGGCGACGGCGAACGCGATCCCCGCCACCTCCTCGGCGATGATCGAGATCCCGAGCACCACGCGCGAAAACGCCGCGAGCACCACGACGAGCGCCAGTGGCACCGTGGCGGTCCGTCCCCAGGGAACGCGCAGATCGTGCACCGCCGCGTAGGCCAGCATGCCGTAAAGCGTCGCCTCCAGCGCCGCCGGCGCACCGCCCATGGAGGCATCCAGCAGCACCGCGCCCAGCAGCCCTGCCAGCCACAGCAGCGGCGAGCGGCGATGGCGCAGCAGCCCCGCCAGCACCGCCAGCGCCACGGCGCCCAGCAGCCAGCGATTGCCGGTCGCCGCCAGCGCCCGCAGCACCGGGTCAGACCATTTCGTGCGCAGCAGCGAGAGCGCCGTGCGCAGCGCCGTCCCGCCTCCCGGCATCGCCCCGTGCAGCATCGCCAGCGCCTCGCTGACCAGCCAGGTGCCGCCGGCGAGCAGCAGCGCCATCAGCACCAGCGCCGTCACCGTGCGCGGCGGCGAGGCCAGCACCCGCGCAAGCCGCCGCGAGAAGCGGTTATCGCCCCGCGCCAGGCCCGCGAGCACGAACCCTGCGGTGTGCGCGATCAGCGGCGGCAGCCGCCGCGCCAGCGCCAGCCCCAGCCGGATCGTGAGCCAGGCAAGCAGTCCGGCGACCAGCACCACGAGCGCCAGCCTTCCCGCGACCGCACCCAGCAGCTCCAGCCCTGCGCCGATCGCTACCCCGAGCCCGACATGCACGATCGCCCATAAGATACCCGCGGCAACGATGATCGGGATGAAGCGGATCAGCCGCATCCCGAGCGCGCCGGCGAGCGGCGGCACGATGGCGCGCACGCCGGGCGTGAAGCGCGAGACCAGCAGCGCCTTGCCGCCGTGCTTGCCCACCATCTGCTCGGCGCGCGCCACCAGCGCCGGATGCCGGTTAAGCGGCCAGGAGGTCAGTAGAGCGCGCCCGTAGCGCCAGCCGATGCCGTAGGAGGCCGTGTCGCCGACTATCGCGCCTACCGCGACGCCGATTACCAGCGGCGTGAAGGGAATCGCTCCGCTCGGCACCAGCGCCGCGATCGCCACGATGGTCGCCGTGCCGGGAACCAGCGCACCCAGCACCGGCAGCGTCTCGGTGCTTGCCAGTAGCCCCGCGATCACACAGGCGAGCAGCGCATGCGCGCTCGCGAAGGCGATGATGGCGTGGTGCAAGGCGTGCATGGGAAGGCGTTAGCACACTCGCGACGGCGCGCCAGGGCAAGAGGGCCCTTGGGAGGGCTCCCCGGCCGCCAGGTGATTTTCGGTCAAGAAGTCGCCGGACTATTCGACCGAGAAGCTGGCGCCGCAGCCACAGCCGGAGGCCGCGTTGGGGTTCCTCACCGCAAAATGGCTGCCCATCAGCTCGTCGGTAAAATCCAGCTCCGCGCCCGCCAGCAGCTCGATCGAGGCGGGATCGACCAGCAGCACCGCGCCGTCGCGCTCGACCACGAGGTCGTCCTCGGCGCGGCTCTTCTCCAGCGCGAATTGGTACTGAAAGCCGCTGCACCCGCCGGCCAGCACCGCGAGCCGCAGCGCCGAGGCGCCCTCGGCGGCGGTGATCTCGGCGATGCGCCGCGCCGCGCGCGCCGAAAGGGACATTGATGCGGCGTTCCGGGGTGGCGTGGTGAATGCATTCATGCCGCTAACCTAGGTGCTGGTCGGCAAAAGTTGAAGAGCATGCGTTTTCGCGCCGCGCCGCCCTGGACTATGAGCGATGCGGGGGTCCCTTGGTGATGAACGAGACGGAGCGACCGACAGACAGCCGGGCAGGCGCCACCTGGCTACCGATCAACCGCTGCCTGCCGCCGCCCCGCGACGGCCGGCCGGTGCTGGTCGTCGTCGTCGATACCGAGGAGGAATTCAATTGGTCGGCCCCGTTCGACCCCGCGAGCACCTCGGTTGCCAACATCGCCGAACAGGGCCGGGCCCAGGCCGTTTTTGACGCGCACGGCGTCGTGCCGACCTATGTCGTGGACTACCCGGTGGCGACCGATCCCGTTGCCGTCGCGCTGCTCGGCGCTTTCGCGCGGGCAGGCCGCTGCGAGATCGGCGCGCACCTGCATCCCTGGGTCAACCCGCCGGACGACGGCATCAGGCCCATCACGCCCGCCATGTCCTATCCCGCCAATCTCGCCCCGGAGCAGGAGAGGGCGAAGCTCGCGGCGCTGACCGGCGCGATCGAGGCAAGCTTCGGCACCGCCCCCGTCGTCTACAAGGCGGGCCGCTATGGCATCGGCCCGGCGACCCCGGCGCTGCTCGCTTCGCTCGGCTACCGCGTCGATGTCAGCGTCGTCCCGCACACGGATTTCTCCGCCGATGGTGGCCCGGATTTCCGCGGCGCGCCGGAAGGCCCTGTGGAGCTCGCCTCCGGGGTTGTGGAACTGCCGCTCTCGGTGCACTTCGTAGGTGCGATGGCCCGCCTCGGACCCAGATTGCATCCCCGCCTTGCCGGGCGGGCCGCGGCACGGCTGCGCCTGGCCGGCATGGCGGCCCGGCTGGGCCTGCTGGAACGGCTGCGGCTCAGCCCGGAGGGCCACAGCCTCGCCGACATGCTGCGTCAGACGCGCGCGGCGCTGGCCGCCGGCACGCGCGTCTTCATGCTCACCTATCACAGCTCGGCGCTGTTGCCCGGGGCCACTTCCTATGTCCGCGACGCGGCCGAGCGCGATGCCTTCGTCGCCACGATCGACGCCTATCTGCGCTTCTTCCTCGACCTCGCCGGTGGACGTGCCAGCACCGCCGCGCGGCTCGCCGAGGAGCTGGCGGCGCTGTGAGGGGCGGCAAGGTGCAGACTGGCAAGGTGCTGGTGCTGGGCGACGACACACGCAGCTTCCTCGCTGCTGTCCGCTCGCTCGGACGTGCCGGACTCACGGTCCATGCGGCCCCCGCCAATTTCCGCTCGCCCTCGCTCGCCTCGCGCTACATCGCCGCGATCCACGACATCACGCCCTGGATGGGCGACGGCTCCGCCTGGCTCGC
>JAJZVS010000178.1 GCA_021845555.1 Pseudomonadota bacterium | reverse complement strand
GTAGATCTCGCCGTTCGCCACCAGCGCCGCGGTGCCGGCAAAGAAGGGCTGGTCGCCGGTCACCAGGTCGATGATGGCGAGCCGGTTCTGCGCAATGCCGACGCGCCCGGAGATCGTCTGCCCGCCAGCGTCCGGCCCCCGGTGGGCCATCGCCGCGATGATTGCGGCCAGCCTCGCGGCGTCGGGTTGCGGCGCGCCGGGGCCGGCGATCAACCCGGCTATGCCGCACATGGTCTCGTATCCTGGCTCATGCGCCGGCTCTACCATCGCGCCCCCCGCTTGTCTCCCGCGGGTTTACGAAGGCTTGTCGTCGAATGCCGCCGACGGGACGCTTGCCGGATCGGGGGTGCGACGCCACTTGAGCCTGCATGCTCGTGCATCTGCCGGATCGCGCCGTGCTCGCCGTCAACGGCGAGGATCGCACCGCCTATCTCCAGGGCCTGGTGTCCGCCGACGCGACGCGCGCCGCTCCCGGGCGCTGCCTGTGGTCGGCGCTGCTGACGCCGCAGGGCAAGTACCTCGCGGATTTCTTCATCCACGCCACGGCGGACGCGCTGCTGCTCGACCTCGCGGCGGAACAGGCGGAGCTGGTGCGCACCCGCCTGCTGCGCTTCCGCCTGCGGAGCAGGGTCGCGATCGAGCCCGCCGCGCTTGCGGTGCACGTGGCCTGGCCGCCCTACCCCACCGGTACGGCGCCGCCGGGTTGCGTGCCCGACCCGCGCCTGCCCGAGGCCGGTTTCCGCCTGCTGGCACCCGCGCCGCGTGGCACCGACCCCGTGGTGGCATGGGAACGCCACCGCATCCCCCTCGGCCTGCCCGAGCCGCGCGACCACGAGCCGGAAAAGACCGTGCTGCTGGAAGCCGGCTTCGACGAACTGGGCGCGATCGCCTGGGACAAGGGCTGCTGGATGGGCCAGGAACTGACCGCGCGCACCCGCTATCGCGGCCTCGTCAAGCGCCGGCTGGTGCCGGTGGAGATCGCGGGCACGCTGCCGCCGCCCGGCACGCCGGTGCTGGACGGCGCCGGCAACGAGGTGGGGACCGTGCGCTCCGGCATCGACCAGGTGGCGCTGGCCACGCTGCGGCTCGACGCGCTGGGCGGGAAACTCGCCGCCGCCGGCGCGACCCTGACCCCGCGCCTTCCCGCCTGGATGAAACTGCCCGAGGACGTGGGAACGCCAGCATGAGCGACGACACCAACGCGTGGGAGACCCGTTACCGCGAGGGCCGAACCGGCTGGCAGCGGGAAGACGTTTCACCCGCCCTGCTGGCATGGCTCGCGGACGGCACGCTGAAGCCCTGCCGCATCCTCGTCCCCGGCGCCGGCCGCAGCCACGAGCCGCTGCACTTGGCGCTGGCGGGGTTCCATGTGACGACGCTCGACATCGCGCCCACCGCGGTCGCGCACCAACGCGCGGCGCTGGCGGCCAGGGGCGGGGCGGCGCTGGAGGGGGACGTGTTCACCTTCACGCCCGGCCAGCCGTTCGACGCGATCTACGAGCAGACCTGCCTCTGCGCCCTGCCGCCGCCGCGCCTGCCCGCCTATGCGGCGCAGCTCGCGCGCTGGCTGCGGCCGGGCGGCGTGCTGGCGGCGCTGTTCATGCAGACCGGCCGCGAGGGCGGCCCGCCCTTCCACTGCGCCCTGCCGGACATGCGGGCGCTGCTGCCGGGGGGCACCTGGCGCTGGCCGGACCGGAGCTGGCCCGAGGTGCGCCACCATGACGGGCTGTTCGAGATCCCGCTGGCCCTGACGCGAGGCTGAAGCAGCCCTGGCCTCAGGCAGAGTTCTTTCCGCCAGTTGACAATGATGATTACCATCATCATTGTTTGCCCATGCGCATCACCAACGCGACCCACGAGGACCATACTGCCGCGATCCTCGCCGCCGCGGAGCGCCTGTTCCGCGAGCGCGGCTTCGACGGCGTCGGCGTCGCGGAGGTCGCGCGCACCGCCGGCCTGACCCATGGCGCGGTCTACAGTCGCTTTCCCGGCAAGACGGCATTGGCCGCCGCGGCGCTCCGCCACTCCCTGCTGTGTGCTGCCGACAAGTGGCGCGAGCGGGCGGAGCGGGCACGCGAGGCGGGCCGGGACCCATTCAAAGCGCTGATCGACGCCTATCTGCGCCCCGCGCATCGCGACAACCCCGCCGATGGCTGCCCGATCGCGACGCTGGGGCCGGAGGCGGCGCGCGAGCCGGGGCCGCTCGCGGACGCGCTGGCGGAAGGTACGGCGGCGCTCGCTGCGGAACTCGCCAACGCGCTGCCCGCTTCGATGCCGCCGGAGGCCCGCGCGCGCGCCGCCACCGCCGCGCTGTCGGCCATGAACGGCGGGCTGATCCTCTCACGCGCGCTGCGCGGCCACCCGGCCGCCTCCGACGCGGCGCTGGAATCCGCGCGGGCTCTCGCCCGCGCCGCCGCCCGCTTGTGACCTGACGCCGAGGAAGACCGCATGTTCGCAGCCCGTCTCGCCCCCGCGCTGGCCCGCCGTGGCATCCATTATGGATGGGTGATGGCCGCCATCACCTTCCTCACCACGCTCTCCACCGCGGCGGCGCTGGGCATGCCCGGCATCCTGATCGTGCCGCTCCGTCATGAGTTCGGCTGGGACACGGCGGCGGTTTCCGGCCCGCTGGCGCTGCGCCTGGTTCTGTTCGGCGTCACCGCGCCCTTCGCCGCGGCGCTGATCGGGCGCTACGGCATCCGCGCCGTCGTGACGGCGGCTGTGGCGCTGATCGTTGCTGGCGTCGCCCTTGCGAGCCGGATGACCGCGCTGTGGCAGCTCTGGCTCGCCTGGGGCGTGCTGGTCGGGATTGCCACCGGCATGACGGCGATGGTGCTGGCCGCGACCGTTGTCGCGCGCTGGTTTCACACTCGCCGCGGCCTGGTGCTCGGGCTGCTGACGGCGGCGAACGCCACCGGCCAGCTGATCTTCCTGCCCATCGCGGCCTGGATCTCCGACCATCTCGGCTGGCGCGAGGCGCTGCTGCCGGCGACGCTCGCCTGCGTGGCCTGCCTGGTGCTGGTGGTGCTGTTCGCCGCCGACCATCCGGGCGCGGTGGGCCTGCCCGCGCTCGGCGCGCGCGACATCGCGCCCCCGCCGCCGCGGCGCGAGGGCGCGGTCGCGGCCAGCTTCAATGCGCTCGCCGAGGCCTCGGCGCGGCCGCTGTTCTGGGTGCTGTTCGCCACCTTCTTCGTCTGCGGCTTTTCCACCAACGGGCTGGTGCAGACGCATTTCATTCCGCTGTGTCACGATTTCGGCATGACCGACGTGGCGGCGGCGAGCGTGCTCGCGATGATGGGCGCGTTCGACTTCGTCGGCACCATCGCGAGCGGCTGGCTTTCCGACCGCGTCGACAACCGCGTGCTGCTGTTCTGGTACTACGGGCTGCGCGGTTTCTCGTTGCTGATGCTGCCGTTCCTGAACTTCACCGTGGTGGGGCTTTCCGCCTTCGCGGTGTTCTACGGGCTCGACTGGGTGGCGACGGTGCCGCCGACGGCACGGCTTTCCGGCCAGGTGCTGGACCGCGAGCGCGGCCCGCTGGTGTTCGGCTGGGCCTTCGCGGCACACCAGCTGGGTGCGGCGACCGCCGCGATCGGCGCCGGCATCGCGCGCGACGTGTTCGCGACCTACATCCCGGCCTTCGCCACCGCCGGGGTCGCCTGCCTGCTGGCCGCCGCCGCCGCCCTCGCCGTCCGGCGCGGCGCGCGCCTCGCGGTGTGAGCCGGCGCGCCGGCCGCCCGATCCCGGTCCCCATGCGGATCGTCCCAGCGTCCCAGACCTCCAACCTGGGATGATGGGACGGCGGCGGGGGCAGCGACGCGGATACCCTGGCGCGCCCCGTGGCCACCAAATTCATTACGATCAAAGATCATCCCGCCATCCCAGAACCCTGCTTTGGGATGGTGAAACGGCATGCAGGGCGTCGATCTCCGCCGGCTCGGCCTCGCGGAGTGGAGCCGGCACCCCCTCAACGCGGCGGCACGCCGGGATAGTCGGGGTCGAGCAGGAACGGATAGGGACCGGGGTAGTTCTCGACATACCCCATGTGGGTGACCAGACCCGTGGACTCCTCCCAGTAGTGCAGCAGGAAGGCGGGCGGCTCGAGGTTCCACAGCGGCGCCTGGTGCGGACCGAGATCGAGCTCCACCTGGTGCGCGACCGAAGGCGCGATGCAGCCGATCGTGGGGCCCACCTGCGTGATGATCGGCCGGTGGTCGTGGCCGCAGACGACGCGGATCACCTGCCGGTGGCGGGAGAGCAGGTCCTGAAACTCCCGCCAGTTGCGCAGCGGGATCCGGTCCATGTGCGCGATGCCGGTGAGGAACGGCGGGTGGTGCATGGCGATCATCGTGGGCTTGTCGGGCTCGGCCGCCAGCGCCGCCTCCAGCCAGCGCATCCGCTTCTCGCAGAGTTCGCCGGCGCTGCTGAAGGGGATCACGGTGTCGAGCATCACCAGCCGCACCGGCAGGTCGTCCACCGTGTACTGCACGAACTCGGGGTCGTCCGCGACGCCCGGCCAGTCGGCCATCCCGCGCTTCAGCTCCTCGCGGCGGTCATGGTTGCCGGGGATGACGTAGGTCGGCAGGTCGACGGTGCGGCGGAGCATCGCCGCCAGTTCCTCGTACTCCGTGGCCAGGCCGTTGTCGGTTAGGTCGCCGCTGATGATCAGCGCGTCCGGCCGCGGCGTGAAGGCGCGCACGGCGCGCAGCCCGCGCTCCACCAGCATGTTGGTCTCCCCCACGCGCGCGACGGGCATGCCGTGCGGACGGACGTGCAGGTCGGTGATCTGGATCAGGATCAAGGACGGTCTCCCCGGTCGTGAACAAAGCGTTCCGGCCATGATCGCCGGGCGGAGACGCCGAGGCAATGCCGCCCCCGACTGATGCTCATAGGCAACGGGACTCGTCGCTGCTGACGGGATGGCCCTTAATTTTTCTTGACACCGAGGGTGGTGGTTGCGCTATGGCAACGCTCGCGCACGGGGTGGCGCCGGCCTGCTTGCTTCAACGCGGACGCGCGATTTTACGCGCTGTTAGCGTGATCCTGGCAAGAGGTCGCCCGAGACCCCCTTCCAGGTGCGCTTCCCTTGCCGATTGCAACCGGCTCGCTGTTCCGCAGCGGCAACGCTCCCACGTCGGATTCCGGGCAGGGCTCGGACTCCCTCCTTCATACCCTGCGCCATCACCCGCTGGGCGGCGATTCCGGGCTGCTCAACCTGGGCAATGCCGCGGCCGCGCCCATGGTCTGGTACGGCGATGTCGGCGGGAACGCCGGCGCGGGACCGTCCTTCGTTCTAGGCGACTCGGCGGCGCCGGCAGCGTTCGACACCGGGCTCGCCGGCCAGAACCAGGCGGCGCTGGGCCAGACGGCGCTGTCGCAGACGACGACCGGCGGCGTGCCGCTGGGCACGACGCTGCAGGCGAGCGAGCTCACGCTCGTCACCTATGTCTCGGGCGTGGATGCAAGCGGTAGCCTGGCGGACACCAACACCGACCCGTCCTTCGCCTCCTGGAACGGCAGCACTTCCTCGCCGCAGTACAGCGGCAGCTACGGCGTGGCGCATCACTGGACCGCTTCGTCCGGGCAGACGCCGACAATCAGCGTGTATTTCGATCCGGCCTCGAACTGGAGTGCGGCCGAGCAGACGGCCTTCGAGCAGGGGCTGTCGCTCTGGTCGGACGTCTCGAACATTTCCTTCGTCTACACGACGTCGAGCACCGCGGCGCAGTACACCATCGTTCGCGCGCCCGCGGGCAGCGGCATGGCCGAGACGTTGCCACTCTACAACTACGGCTCCGGCAGCGGCACCGGCGTGTCGTCCAACGAAGGCGTGATGTACACCGCGACCACGGAAATCGACACCTCGACCTACGGCTGGCAGCTGCTCGATTCCTATTCCGCCGCGCAGGCCTACGGGCCGGAGAGCGTGGTGCACGAGGAAGGCCACATGATCGGCCTCGGCCACGACGGGGCCTACAACGGCGCCGCCGTCAACCAGAACGGCCCCTACGACCTGCGCCAGTATTCAATCATGTCGTATTTCAACAGCTCGAACCAGACCGCGAACGGCACGCAATTCTACCCCACCACGCCGATGTTCACCGACATCGCCGCGGCGCAACGGCTCTACGGCGCGCCCACCAGGAGCGGGCTCTCCGGCGGGCAGACATTCGGCTTCCACAACAACACCGGGCTGCAGGCCTACGACTTCACCGTCAACACCGAACCGGTGGTGACGATCTACGACACCGGCGCCAACAACACGCTCGACCTCTCCGGCTTCTCGGGCTCGGCGACGATCGACCTCAGGCCCGGCTACTTCTCCTCCGCCGCCGGCATGAGGGACAACATCGGCATCTACCCGGGGGTCGCGGTCGATACCGCGGTCGGTACCAAGGGCGGCACCACGTTCTGGGTCAACGGCGCCGCCGACACGCTGATCGGCCAGGGCCTGGGCAACACCGCGATGTTCGAGCTGCCCAAGTCCGACTACACGATCCACGTGGTGAACAGCGCCACGACCACGGTCAGCGAGGGCGGCACGGTCGATACGCTGGTCAATATCCAGAACCTGGTCTTCAACGCCTGCTACGCGCCGTTCACCCGCATCGCGACCCCGGACGGCGAGGTCGAGGCCGGGTCGCTGCGCGCCGGCGACCTCGTGCGCACACTCGCAGGCGAGATCGCGCGGGTGCGCTGGCTGGGCCGGCGGCACGTGACCGGCGACGTCTTCGCCTCCGATCCCTCGCGCCGGCCGATCCGCATCGCGCCCGGCGCGCTGGGGCCGGATTGCCCCCGCCGGCCGCTGGTCGTCTCGCCGCTGCACGCGCTCTGGTTCGATGGCATACTGATCCCGGCCGAGCTGCTGGTGAACGGCAGCACCATCCGCCGCCTCGCCCCGCGCGACGGGTTCGACTACGTGCATGTCGAGCTCGACCGCCACGATGTGCTGCTCGCCGAGGGCGCGCCGGCGGAAAGCTTCATCGACCTCGAATCGCGCTGGATGTTCGAGAACGCGGCGGACGCGCCGGCCGGCGGGCCGAAGGAGGAATGCGGCCGGCGCATCGGCGCGGACGACCCGGCACTGGAGCCGATCCGCGCGCGGCTGGCCCGCGGCCCTGCCGCCGGGCGCGGTCGCTGGATCGGCCATCTTGACCAGGACGGCCCGGACATGATGATCGGCTGGGCGATGAACGAGGCAAACCCGCTGGAACCGGCCCTGCTGCGCGTCGACGCCGCCGAAGCCGACGCGCCGCCGGTCCTGCTCGCCGGCACCTTCCGCGAGGATCTGGCGGTCGCAGGTATGGGCGACGGCTGCCTCGGCTTCTACCTCAGGCGCGGAGGCGGCAAGACGCCGCGCCTCTACCTGCCCGACGGACGGCTGCTCGCCGCATGAACGCGGTGCTGCGCGTCGCGGCCGGATGCGAGGTCGCGACGAGGGACGGCACGCGCCAGGCCCTGATGCTGCAGCCGGGTGACGAGATCGTGATCGGTCCCGGCCTCTCGCGGCGCGTGCGCGACGCGGCGCGCAGTGTGCTTGTCAGCGAGGCAGGCCAGCGGGCGCTATGGCCGGTCGCGGTCGCGGCCGGCAGCCTCGGCGAGGGACTGCCCACGACCGACCTCCTCGTGGCTCCCGACCAGGTGCTGCCGGTGGCCGGGGGACTGATGGCCGAGGGATTGGGCGCACCTGCGCGCTTCCTGATCGACGGGCAGGTG
>JAJZVS010000177.1 GCA_021845555.1 Pseudomonadota bacterium | reverse complement strand
CGCGCGGGTGCAGCTGCAATCGCGCGCGATCGGCGAGCATGTGTATCACCCGGCGGGCGTGCATGCGTCGTTGCGCAACGCGATCATGTCGGCGCGCGGGTCGGAGGCCTGGTACGACAGCCTGGCGTGGCTCTATGGCGGCACCGGTCTCGATGCCGACGGATCGGACGGCGGCGCGTGATCAGCGCGCCTGGGCGGAGGCTTCCGAGCGGGTGGCGCCGACACGCGCGGCCAGGGCGGCGGCCATGAAGGCGTCCAGGTCGCCGTCCAGCACCGCGGCGGGATTGCCGGTTTCCACCCCGGTGCGCAGGTCCTTGACCATCTGATACGGCGCCAGCACGTAGCTGCGGATCTGGTGGCCCCAGCCGATCTCGGTCTTGGCGTTTTCCACCGCCGTGGCCACCGCCTCGCGCCGCTGCAATTCCTGCTCGTACATGCGCGCCTTCAGCATTTCCATCGCGATCGCGCGGTTGCGGTGCTGGCTGCGGTCGGTCTGGCAGGCGACGACGATGCCGCTCGGGATATGCGTGATGCGGATCGCGCTTTCCGTCTTGTTCACGTGCTGCCCGCCGGCGCCGGAGGACCGGTAGGTATCCACCTTCAGATCGGCGTCGCGGATCTCGATCTCGATCGAGTCATCGACCACCGGATAGACCCAGACGCTGGCAAAGCTGGTCTGGCGGCGGGCGGCGGCGTCGAACGGGCTGATGCGGACCAGGCGGTGCACGCCGGCCTCGGTTTTCAGCCAGCCGTAGGCGTTGGGGCCGATGATCTGCACGGTGACGGATTTGAGGCCGACCTGCTCGCCCTCGCTCGCTTCCATGAACTGCACCTTGTAGCCGTGCGCTTCCGCCCAGCGGGTGTACATGCGCAGCAGCATTTCCGCCCAGTCCTGCGCCTCGGTGCCGCCGGCGCCGGCGTTGATCTCGATATAGCAATCGTTGGCGTCGGCCTCGCCCGACAACAGGCTTTCGGTCTCCCGCCGCTTCGCTTCCGCCGCCAGCGCGCGCAGGGAGGCGAGGCCCTCGGCTTCCATCGCCGCGTCGTGGTCGGCTTCGGCCAGCCCGATCAGTTCCATGGTGTCGGCGACGTCGGCCTCCAGCTGGCGCACGCCGTCCATCCGGCCGGCAAGCTGGTTGCGTTCACGCATCACTTTCTGCGCCCGCGCGGCGTCGGTCCACAGCGCCGGGTCTTCGGCGCTGGCGTTCAGTTCGGCAAGCCGGTCTTCGGCGACATCCCAGTCAAAGATGCCTCCTCAGCAGCGCGACGGACTGCTTGATCTGCTCGTTGAGGGCGTCGGATTCGGCGGACATTTCTGGGTCCCGGGCTAACGGCGAAGGGGCGGGTCAATACAGCCCGCCGAGCGAACTGTCCACGCCGCCGGCGCCCCCAGCGCTCGGCGCCGAGCCGGGTGTGCCGGGCCCGGCGCCGGCGATCGCGGCGCCCACCCCACTTCCTGGCGCCCCACCCCCTGGCGCCCCACTTCCTGGCGCCCCACCAACGGCCGCGCCCCCATCGGCCGCCACCGGGGTAGCGGCCGGTACGGTGGAGGCGCCGGGCACCTGGCCGGGCTTGAACGCGTCGGTCACCATACCCGAGCCGCTGTCCCACGCCGCCATCGTCACGCCGGGCGGTTGCAGGAACGGCAGGGCGGGCTTGCCCTTCAGCGCGGCGGCCATGAACTGGTGCCAGATCGGCGCCGCCACGATCGCCCCGGCCTGACCGCGCCCGAGGGTGGAGGGCGTGTCGAACCCGACCCAGACCACGGTGACCAGCTGCGGGGTGAAGCCGGAGAACCAGCCGTCCTGGAAATCCTCCGTGGTGCCGGTCTTGCCGGCGATCGGTCGGTCGAGCCCCTTGCCGGCGGGCACGCCGGTGCCGCGCGTCACCACCCCTTCCATCATCGTCACCAGCTGAAACACGCTGTCGGCATCGGCGATCCGCGGCCGGGCGTCGGTCACCTGCGGCGGCACCGCCGCATGGTCGCAGACGCACGCGAGGCCGGAGGGGCGCCAGACCACATGGCCCTCGGGGTCCTGCACGCTGTCGATCACGCTCGGCGTCACGCGGCGCCCGCCCTCGGCGAGGCTGGCGTAGGCCCCGGCCTCCCGCAGCACCGTGGTATCGACCGCGCCGAGCGCGGCCGGCAGCAGATCGGGGACATGGTCGGCCATGCCGAACGCCTCGGCGGTCTTTGCCACCGCCGGCATGCCGACATGGCGGGCGACGCGCACGGTCACCAGGTTCAGCGACTGCTCCAGCGCGACGCGCAACGGCGTCGGGCCGCCGAAATTGTCTTCGTAGTTATGCGGGCGCCACAGCCCCTGGGCGCCGAGATTGACCACGATCGGCGCGTTGAGGAAGCGGGAGCTCGGCGAGTAGCCGGCTTCCAGCGCGGCCAGATAGACCATCGGCTTGAAGCTGCTGCCGGGCTGGCGCTGCGCCTGGGTGGCGCGGTTGAACTGGCTGGCCTTGTAGCTCCAGCCGCCGACCATCGCGCGGACCTGCCCGGAGACCGGATCGAGGCTGACCAGCGCGCCCTGCACCTTCGGGATCTGGCGCAGGACGGCCGCGTCCGTCGAAGCCGATGGCTGCACCAGCACGACATCGCCCGGCGCAACCATCTGGGCGAGGCCGTGGTAGGCCGCCTGCTCGGCGCCGATCGGCGACATCGGATGGTGCCAGACCTCCCCGCCGAGGCTGAGAACCCCGGTATGGGCGGTCGGTTGTGCGCCGGGCTGGGACTGATCGGATTGCGGCGGCGGGTCGATCCAGCCGATCCGCGGCGCCGCCGGCGGGCCGCCGAGCACGACCGCGAGGCGCCAGTCGTCCAGCATCCCGTCAGGCGGGACGATTTTGGCGAGCGCCCCGGCCCAGCCGGTCAGCGCGCCGCGGGGCAACCGTGCCAGCGGCCCGCGCCAGCCGCCCATCCGCCGGTCGTAGGCCATCAGCCCGTCGCGCACCGAAGCCACGGCCTCCGCCTGCAACTTCGGATCCAGGCTGGTGACGACCGAGAGCCCGCCCTCCATCGTCAGGTCGTTGCCGAACCGCGCGACCAGTTGGTGCTGCGCTTCCGAGGCGAACCACGCGGCCCCCGGGATCGGCGCCGGGCGCTGAATGTGCGCCGGCAGCAGCGGCTCGGCCTTCGCCGTCTTCGCCTGCGCGCGGGTGATCGCGCCGGTGTCGGCCATCCGGTCGATCACCCAGTTGCGCCGCGCCAACGCGGCGGCGGGGGCGTGCAACGGGTCGTAATTGTGCGGCGCCTTGGGCAGCGCGGCGAGCGAGGCGGCCTCGGCGACGGTCAGCTTGTCGAGCGGCTTGTCGAAATAGGTCTGCGCCGCCGCGGCCACGCCGTAGGCGCCGTCGCCGAGGTAGATCTGGTTCAGATAGATCTCGAGGATGCGCGGCTTGGACAGCGTCTGCTCGATACGCAGCGCCAGGATCGCTTCCTCGATCTTGCGGACCAGGTTCATGCGGCTGGACAGCAGCATGTTCTTGGCCACCTGCATGGTGATCGTGGAGGCGCCGAGCGGGCGACGCCCGCTGCCGAGATGCAGCAGGTCCCAGATGCCGGCGCGCAGGATCGCGGTGGGATCGACGCCGGGATGGATCCAGAAATACTGGTCCTCGGCGGAGATGAAGGCATTGCGCACCAGTTTCGGGATGCCGGCGTAGGGCACGAAGATGCGCCGCTGCGTCGCCAGTTCGGCGATCGGCTGGCCGTTGGCGGCATAGATCCGGCTGAGCAGCGGCGGCTGGTAGCTTTGTAGGCCCTGCACGCTGGGCAGGTCGGCGCCGAAGCGCTGCCAGGCGAACAGGCCCACGGCGCCGCCGGCCAGCACCAGCAGCAGGCCGAGGGCGAACACGGCGCCGAGCAGGCGGCGCACGAGCCCGGAAGCGCGGCGCGGCGGGTTGGGGCGCGGCCGCCGTGCGTGATCGGGCACGACGGAGGCGCGCGCGTGAGGAGGGCTGGGACGTTCGCCAGCGGTCAGGGGTCCGGGCATGATGGCTGCGATATGGGGTTTTTCAGGCCGTACGGGAAGCACCGATCCAGGGGGCCGCGCAGGGTCGCGCAATCGTCAGGCGCGGGCGAGGCTTTGGTGACACAGGGGCGCCGGGGCGCCGGCGCGGGGCGCGGGGTTACCCGGCGGGCACGCCGCTGGTGGTCGAATACGCGAAATGCAGCGCCTGGCCGGGATGCACGATCGGGTGGATCGCGTGCGCCGCCATCGCCGCCTCGCTGAATCCTTGCAGGATCAGCTTGAGCTTGCCGGGATAGACCGCGAGATCGCCGATCGCGAACACGCCGGCGCGGCTGGTGGCGCAGGTGGCCGGATCGACGCACACGCGGTGCTGGTCGAGCGCCAGCCCCCAGCCGGCGATCGGGCCGAGGTCGTTGGCCAGGCCGAAGAAGGCCAGCAGCACGTCGGCCGGCAGGCTCCGGGTCTCGCCTTGCAAGGTCGCCACTTCCACCGCGTCCAGCCGTCCGGCCTCGCCGCGCAGGGCGTGCAGCTGGTAGGGAATGACCATCGCCACCTCGCCGCGCGCGGCGGCGGCTTCCAGCTGGGCGGCGCTGTCCGGCGCGGCGCGGAAGCGCGGGCGGCGATGCACCACCGCGACCTGGGCGAGGTCCTTCAGCGCCAACGCCCAATCGACCGCGGAATCGCCGCCGCCGGCGATCACCACCCGCTTGCCGCGCAACGCCTCGCGCCGGCGGACGAAATACTGCACCGCGCCGGTGGCCTCGAACGCCGCGAGCCCGTCCAGCGGCGGGCGGTTCGGACCGAAGGCGCCGGCGCCGGCGGCGAGGATCACCGCCTTGGCGCGCACGGTCTCGCCCTGGTCGGTAGTGAGGGTGAAGGCGCCCGACGCGCCGTCCAGCCGCTCCACCCGCCGGCCGAGCAGGCGCGGGGCGTGGAAGGGGGCGATCTGCCGCTCCAGCGCCTCGACCAGCGTGCCGGCGGCGATCGCGGGATGGGCGGGGATGTCGTAGATCGGCTTTTCCGGATAGAGCGCGGTGCACTGCCCGCCGGGCTCCGACAGCGCGTCGATCAGCACCGCGCGCATCTTCAGCATGCCGAGTTCGAACACGGCGAACAGCCCGGCGGGGCCGGCGCCGACGATGGCGACGTCGGTTTCAAGCGGTGCGGTCATGCGGGATCCGGTCGGGCGGAGCATACGGCGGGGATCGGTGACGACGGTATGGCGGCAGCCGGCGGTTTTTCCAACGGCACGGCCATCCTTCTATCGATGCCGCGGCACGGTGGCAAAACTGGCGTGCGGCTCAGACGGACCCTGCCCGCGCGTGCCGCCACCGCCTTAGGGCAACCACGGACCAGATCGCCTCCACGAGGCCGAACGGCCACGCCCCCTGGAGAAAGCCGTACACCGACCCGAGCGCGCAGGAGACCGCGAAGGCCAGGATGAACCACGGACTTCGTTGTTCGAGGGCGTAGCACACGAGCATCGCCGAGACGGCAAACAGCCCGAACAGTGTCAGCGGGTCCATCTGCGGCCGTCACCCCTGGCTTTGCGGGACGCAAGACGCCTGAAGGCTCACACATCCACCTCGGTCACCGTCCGCGCGTGCTCCTGGATGAACTGGAAGCGCAGCTCCGGCCGCCGTCCCATCAGGCTTTCCACCAGGGTGTTGGTTGCCGCCCGGTCCTCGGGCGCGGCCACCACGCGCAGCAGCGTCCGCCGCGCCGGGTCCATCGTGGTTTCCTTGAGCTGCGCGGGAGGCATCTCGCCCAAACCCTTGAATCGGCTGATTTCCACCTTGGCGCTGGACTTGAACTCCCGCTTCAGCTTGCGCTCGCGGTCGGCGTCGTCCATCGCATAGACGGATTTCGCGCCCTGGGTCAGGCGATAGAGCGGCGGCTGCGCCAGGTAGACATGCCCGTGGCGCACCAACTCCGGCAACTCGCGGTAGAAGAACGTCATCAGCAGGGACGCGATATGCGCCCCGTCCACATCGGCGTCGGTCATGATGATCACGCGCCCGTAGCGCAACCGGGCACGATCGAACCTCTCGCCCACGCCGCAGCCGAGCGCCTCGATCAGGTCCTTCAGCTCCTGGTTCCCCCGCAGCTTGTCGGCGGACGCGCTGGCGACGTTCAGGATCTTGCCGCGCAGCGGCAGCACCGCCTGGGTTTCCCGGTTGCGCGCCTGCTTGGCCGAGCCGCCGGCGGAATCGCCTTCCACCAGGAAGATCTCGGTCTCGGCCGCGTTCTCACGCGTGCAGTCGGTGAGCTTGCCGGGCAGGCGCAGCCGGCGGGTGGGGGATTTGCGGGCGGTGTCCTTGCTCTCCTTGCGCCGCAGCCGTTCCTCGGCCCGCTCGATGGCGAAACTCAGCAGATTGTCCGCCTGCGTCGGGTCGGCCCCGAGGAAATGGTCGAACCGGTCGCGCAGCGCCGTCTCCACCAGCCTGGCGGCGTCCTGGCTGGTGAGCTTCTCCTTGGTCTGGCCCTGGAACTGCGGGTCGCGCAGGAACACCGACAGCTTGGCGGCGAGCGGGCCGAGCACGTCCTCGGCGGTCAGCGCCGCGGCGCGACGGTTGCCGCGCTGCTCGCCCCAGGCGCGCAGCCCCTTTACCAGGGCGCTGCGGAACCCGGCCTCGTGCGTGCCGCCCAGCGGGGTGGGCACGGTGTTGCAGTAGGAGTGCAGGAAGCCCTCGCCGGTTTCCAGCCAGGCGGCGGCCCATTCCAGTCTGCCGCTGTCCTCCCCGGGCAGCGCCGCTTCCCCGGCCCAGGGCTGGGGCAGGACGCGCGCGGCGTCGGCGATGTCTTCTTCCAGGCTGTCGCGCAGCCCGCCGGGGAAGTGCAGTACCGCGGTCGCGGGGATGTCGCTGCCTGCCTGGATCAGCACCGGCGCGCAGGACCAGCGGATCTCGACGCCGCGGAACAGATAGGCTTTGGAGCGGCAGAGTCGATACAGCCGCGCCGGGCTGAAGAACGCCGCCGGGCCGAAGATTTCCGGGTCCGGGCGGAAGCGGATCGCGGTGCCGCGGCGGTTCTGCACCGGACCGGCGTTGATCAGCTTCGTCATCGGTTTGCCGCGCGCGTAGGTCTGCTTCCACAGCACCCGCTCGCGCGCGACCTCCACTTCCAGCGTCTCGGCCAGCGCGTTCACCACCGAGGCGCCCACGCCGTGCAGCCCGCCTGAGGTCGCATAGGCCTTGCCGGAGAACTTGCCGCCCGAATGCAGCGTAGTGAGAATGACTTCCAATGCACTGAGATTCTTGAACTTCGGGTGCGGATCGACCGGGATGCCCCGCCCGTTGTCGCGCACCGTGAGCCAGTTGCCGGGTTCCAGCGCCACCTCGATGAAGCTGGCGTGGCCGGCCACCGCCTCGTCCATCGCGTTGTCGAGCAGTTCGGCGGCCAGGTGGTGCAGCGCGGCGTCGTCGGTGCCGCCGATATACATGCCGGGGCGGCGGCGGACGGGCTCGAGCCCCTCCAGGACCTCGATGTCCTTGGCGGAGTAGCTGTCCGCCTCGCGGCGGGTTTCCGGGGTTTCCGCCATCGTGCGGGCCGATGGCCCGGGTCCCGAAGATGGGCGCCCCGATGGCTTGTCGCCCGATGGCTTAGCCCTGGGGTCCGAGGCGCTTCGGGGCGCACCGGAGCGCGAGGTTCCGAACAGATCGTTCATGCTGTGTTCCGATTGGACCTGGCCAGCCTATACAAGCCGGGCGGGTGGGCGGCAATCATAGGGGGCGACTCGCCGCGCGGAGATC
>JAJZVS010000176.1 GCA_021845555.1 Pseudomonadota bacterium | reverse complement strand
TGAACAGACCCGGCGCCAGATTGCCCACGCCCCCGTAGATGCCAAGCGCGGTGCCCTGCCGGTTGCGGGGAAACCAATACGACACCTGCGGGATCCCGACCGAGAAGCTCGCGACACCGCAGCCGCTCATGAAGCCGAACAGGATCACCAGGGGATAGATCGCCGGGCCCGCGTTGGGTGCGGTGACCAGAATGAACACCAGCCCCCACATGCCCACGATCGACATGCCGAACAGAGTGAGCATCGGCAGCCGGCCGCCGGATTTGTCGACCCAGGCGCCGAACGGGATGCGCAGCAACGACCCGGTGAGCTGCGGCGCCGCCACCAGCAGCCCGACCAGCGCCGGGGAAAGATGCATCGACAGCTGGAACGTGTGCGCCGCCGGTCCATACAGCGCGACCGCGGCGAAGCCGATGAAGAAACCCCAGGTGCCCATCACCAGACCCTGGCGGGGCGAACCGCGCAGCCCGAGGCGGGCGGCGGCATCCGGTTTCATGGCAACGTGCTGGTCCATCGCGGTCCCCTGGCTGGCTCCGCCTCGCGCGGCGGCGTGCGTCCGGAAGGGGAAAAACGACGGATCGGCGAATGGGTCGTTGATCCAGATCAAATCAAAAGCACAGATATGGAATTTCCTTTTGGAAATTTCGCGCCCCGGATCGCCCAGCTTAAGTATCGCCCAGGTCTATGCTTTCCAGAAGCGCGGTCCTGGCAATGAACGGAGCGGATTCTATTGGCGCGGCACTTACCGGCATGCCGATGCTGCGCGGCCTGCCCGATGAGGTTCTGGCCGCGCTCGCCGCCATCGCCCAACCGCTGGCGGTGGAGGAAGGCAGCGTGCTGTGCCGCGAAGGCGACCCGCCCGCCGCGCTGCATCTGCTGCTGGCCGGCCAGGTGACGCTGTCGGGCCGCGCCGCCGACGGCTCGGCCGCGGTGGTGGAGGTGGTGCGCCCGGGCGGACGATTCATCCTGGCCGCGGTGCTGACCGGGCGAGCCTATCTGATGACCGCGCTTGCGGTGACGCCGGCGCGGCTGCTGCGACTGCCGGCGGCGGAACTGTGCGAGCTGGCCGCCACGCGCCCGGCGCTGGGCATGGCGCTGGCGCGCGCCGTGGCCGGGGATTTCCGCGCCATGGTTTTGCAGGTGCGCGATCTCAAGCTGCGCTCGCTGCCGCAACGGCTGGCGTATTATCTCCTGCAACTGGCGCCCGCGGAGGCCCCGGCACCGGTGGCGCTGCGGCTGCCGTTCGACAAGGCGCTGCTGGCCGCGCGGCTCGGCTGCCGACCGGCGAATCTGTCACGCGCCTTCGCCGTACTGCGCGCGCTGGGGGTGGAGACGCATGGCGCGCGGGTGATGCTGCACGACCCGTCCCGGCTGCGGGGCTTCGCCGCGCCCGATCTGGCAACCGATGCCGAGGCGGGGGGGCCGGCGGCCGATCGATGATCCGGGTTTCCCCGCGCGGCGGCACCCGGACCGCGGCGGCCTTCACCCCACCATCGCCCGCGCCAGCACCGCCCGCCCTGCCACGCCCGCCGCCAAGGTGGTCGCATTCACGATCGCCACCCGGAACCCGCCGGGCGGCATCGCATGTCCCTCCGGCTCCCGATCCTCGTGAAACGTGATCTGCACGCTCGAAACCCCCGCCATCCCCCGCACCGCGTCCACCACCGCCGCCGGAGGATGCCGGTACCGCCGCCCATGCGGGGCGAACAGCACCACGCTGAACCCGTCGGCCCGGTCCGCGTCGGCGAACCGCCACGCGCCGGTCGCGTAAAGCCGCACCAGCGCCTCCACCCACCCGGCCCCGTACAGATCGGGCCACTGGTCCGCGAAACGCAGATGCGCCTCGATGATGCGCCCGCCGATCGTCTCGAAATTCGCCATCCCGGTGTAGCCCGCCAGATGCGCGCGCGCCCAGGCGCCGCACCACGCCTCCACCTCCGCCATCGCCTCGGCGTGCACCTGCCAGTGATCGAACACCCCGCCTTCCCCGGCGGCCCCGGTCGCATGCCGCCACCAGCGCGGCTCTCCATCGACCAGCGCCACGTCGGAACTCACGTGCCGTCCGGTCAGCAGCCGGCACCAGAAATGCCCCGGCGTGAGCGCACGCGCGTAGTCGGCGGCGGAGGCGATCGCCCGGCTCCCCGTCCCCATCCCGCGCAGATTGATGATCGGCTTGGAGAACACCGGAAAGAACGGCGGCTTCACCCCGTGCGGTGCCGCCTCCAGCCCCTGCGACAGCGCCACCGCCAGCTTGTCGTAGATCCACCGGTGCGCCGGATACCATGCCCAGGAATCCGCATCCTCGGTGGAAATCCGCACGTCCTCCGGGCACGCAACATCCGTGAAGTACTGCAGCCGCCAGGGATCGGCCTCGCAGATCGGCACCGGGTTCAGCCGCCCGGCGTCACGGGGCGCAGCCGTTGCGGCAGCGTGGTCAGCGAATCGGCGGTGTCGAAGTCGCGCAGCACCGCGTCGTCGGCCATCTCCACCTCGGCCACGTGCTCCAGATGCTGGCCGGCCAGGAAGCGCGCGCCGGAATCGCCGGTGATGCGCAGGATCTCCGGGAAGAAGCGGCGGTCCCACAGCATCGGGTTGCCCTGCTTGCCGCGGAAGGTGGGCAGCACGATCAGCCGCCCCTCGTCGGGATCGTAGGCTTCCAGCAGCCGGTCGATGATCCGCCCGGTCACCAGCGGCATATCGCCCAGGCAGACGATCGCGGCGGCGACCTCCGGCCCCAGCGCGGCGACGCCCGCACGCAGGCTGGCCGACAGCCCGTCGGCGTAATCCGGCGCGTGCACGATCCGCACCGGCCGGCCGCCCAGCGCATGCGCCACCTGCTCGGCCTGGTGGCCGGTGACCACCACCACCGGGCGGGCCTTGGAAGACAGCGCGTTATCGACCACCCGGGCGATCATCGGCTTGCCCGCCCGATCGGCCAGCAGCAGCTTGTTGTGCGGCGCCATGCGGCGGGACCGCCCGGCGGCCAGCACCACGCAGGCGATCACCGGGGCGCTGCGCGGCGCCGGGCCGACGCGCGGCTCGGCGGTCGCTTTCTCGCGTGGCAGCGGGCGGGCGTCGGTTTCCTTCAGCAGGCCGCCCACGCCCAGGCGCATGAGGTCGGCCGGGCGCACCGGCAGACCGGCGAACAGCCGCGGCAGCACGAAATCGATACCGTTCTGCTTCGGGCTGCGGGCGCAGCCGGGCAGCACCAGCGCCGGGCACGGCCCGATGCGGCCCAGGCAGATCAGGTTGCCGGGATCGACCGGCATGCCGAAATGCAGGATCTCCCCACCGGCGCGCACGATGCCGGCCGGGCCGACGTCGCGCCGGTCCACCACCGCGGAGGCGCCCACCACCAGCAGCAGCTCGGCTCCCTCCCCCAGCAGCGCCTCCAGCGCCGCCGCCACCGCCGCCTCCTCGTGCGGCGCGCGCCGCGGGGGCAGCAGCGTGCCGGTCAGCGCGCGCACCCGTGCCTCGGTCACCGCGATGGTCTTCTCGGTAGTGCTCTCCTTGAGGCCGGGCAATTCCGTCACCACCAGCCCGACCTTGAGCGGCTTGAACGGATGCAAGGTCAGCGCCGGCTTGCCCTGGCGGGCCAGCGTTTCCGCCACCGAAACCAGCATGCCGGGCACGGCGAGCGGGATCACCTTGATGGTCGCGACCAGATCCCGCGCCGCCACCACGGAACAATCGGCGAGCGTGCCCACCGTCAGCGCCTCGTCGATCCCGTTCAGCCGATCGATCTTGTCCGCATCGACGCGCAGCAGGCCGGAGGTCTCGGCGGCCAGGTTGACCCGCCCGGTCGCGGCGCGCGAGCGGGCGAGCAGCGGGGAGATCAGCGGCGCGGCCATCCGGTCGGCGGCGATATCCTCCGGCACGTCGCCCGGTTCCAGCCGCGCGGCGATCACCTCGGCCCGCCCGGCGTCGCGCAACGCCGCGATCGCCGCCTCGTCCAGTACCGATCCTTTGCGCAGCATGCGCTCGCCGAGCCGCTGGGAATGGGCGAGAATCGCGCCGCGCGCCTCGGCGAGCGGAACCGGACCGAACCTCATGCCGCGGCAGCCACCGGCCGGGCCGGGGCGAGCGGCGAGCCGCGCCGCGCCGCCACCAGTTCGGCGGCGATCGACAGCCCGATCTCCGGCGCCGTCACGGCTTCCAGGTCGAGTCCCACCGGTCCCTTGATCCGCGCCAGCGCCGCCGCGTCATGGCCGAGCGCGGTCAGCCGGGCGAGCCGCGCCGCATGCGTGCGCCGCGAACCCAGCGCGCCGATGTAGAACGCCGGCGAGCGCAGCGCCCGATCCAGCGCCGGATCGTCGAGCTTGGGATCGTGCGTCAGCGTGACGACCGCGGTGCGCGCATCCGGCGCCAGCGCGTCCATCGCCTCGTCCGGCCAGTCGGTGCGCACCGTGACGTCCGGGAACCGCTCGTCGGAGGCGAAGGCGCGGCGCGGATCGACCACGGTGACGGCGAAGCCGACCTGGCTCGCGAACGGCACCAGCGCCTGGGCGATATGCACCGCGCCGACCACGATCAGCCGGAGCGGCGGGGTGTAGGCGTGCAGGAACCATTGCGCGCCGTCGATCGTGACGGTGCCGCTGGTATCCTCGGCCAGCGCGCGGGCGGCGGCCTCGTTCAGCGCCGCCGGCTGCGCCGGGTGCGGCAACAGGCATTGCGCGCCGTCGGGCAGCCTGGTGGCCAGCACCACCGGGCGCTTCGCCGCCCTGGCGGCTTCCAGCGCCGCCAGCAGGGCGGGGGTCATGCCAGTTTCTCCACGAACACCTTCACCTTGCCGCCGCAGGCGAGGCCCACTTCCCAGGCGCGCTCGTTGGTCACGCCGAAATCGAGCAGTTGCGGCGTGCCGGTTTCCATCGTGCGCTGCGCGGCGTCCGCCACCGCGCCCTCGATGCAGCCGCCGGAGACCGAGCCGGCCATCTTGCCCGATTTCGTCACCGCCATCTGACTGCCCGCCGGGCGGGGCGAGCTGCCCCAGGTCTCGGTGACGGTGGCAATCGCCACCTGCTCCCCGGCCGCCTGCCAGCGCGCGGCCTGGGCCAGCACGTCTTCCATCTCGTTGCTCATGACGCCATCCTTTCCGCTGCCGCAGCCTGTCGTCCGCTCTGCAGTATGGTCCCGCGCGGCGCCGGCCGCGAGAGGCTCGCGATCAGCGCGCGCAGGCTGGCCAGGTTATGCACCGGGCGGAACTCGTCCACATGCGGCAACATCGCCCGGATACCCTGGGATTTCGGCTCGAACCCCGCCCAGCGCAGCAGCGGATTGAGCCAGATCAGCCGCCGCGAGGACCGGTGCAGCCGGTCCATCGCCTCGGCCAGTTCCCGCGTTCCGTCGGCCTCGCGCGGCCGGTCCAGCCCGTCGGTGATCAGCAGCACCACCGCGCCCTGGCCCAGCACGCGCCGCGCCCACAAGTGGTTGAAGCGATCCAGCGCCTCGCCGATCCGCGTGCCGCCGGACCAGTCCGGCACCACATGGGCCACCATCTGGAACGCGACCTCGGGATCGCGGTGCCGCAACTGGCGGGTGATGTTCGTCAGCCTGGTGCCGAACAGGAACACCTGCACGCGGTCGCGGTCGTTCGTCACCGCGTGCAGAAAATGCAGCAGGATCTGCACATAGCGCCCCATCGAGCCGGAAATGTCGCACAGCACCACCAGCGGCGGCGGGCGGGTGGCGCGACGGACCCGGGCGAGTGTGAAGATCTCGCCGCCCTGGCGCAGGCTGGCGCGGATGGTGCGGCGCAGATCGGCCACCGGGCCGAGCGGGTCGGGCCGCAGCCGGCGCGTGCGCAGCAGATCGAGCGGCAGCGTCAGGCGCCGGATCTCGCGCTTGGCGGCGGCGATCTCGGCCGCGCTCATCGCCTCGAAATCCATCTGCTGGAGGCGTTCGCGGTCGCTGGCGGTGAAGGTGGCCTCGATCTCGGGCGGCTTTTCCTCCCGCGGCCTGGCCGAGGGCGGCGGCGCCATCGCCTCGGCGACGCGCCGGGCGGCCGGCGGCGGCGGGCGCTCCGGCTGCTTCTTCTTGCCGGCATCGAGCAGGGCCATCGCGGCGGCCTGGGCGCCGGCCTCGGGCCCGCGCCAGAACAGGGCGAAGGCCTGGTCGAACACCTCGCGGTGCTCGTGGCGATGGATCATGGCGGTCCGCAGGGCGGTGCGGGCCTCCTCCTTGCTGGCAAGATCGACCAGCGTCAGCGCCTGCTGCGCGGCCAGCGTCTCCGCCGGCCCCACCGGCAGGCCGGCGCGGCGCAGCAGGCGGGCGAAATGCATGATGTTCGCGCCCAAGGTGGGTGCGCCCAAGGTGGGTGCGCCCAAGGTGGGTGCGCCCACGGTGGGTGCGCCCACGGTGGGCGCCGGCGCGGCGGCGGGGGAGCTTGGGTCGGACGGGGCCATCGCGGCAGGATAGCGCCGGACGGCCGGCGGCTACAGCGCCGGCCGGCGGAGCCGCGTGCCGGCGGCCTGCTCGAACTGGTGGCCCAGCCGCAGCACCGTCGCATCCCCCCAGGCCGGGCCGATCAACTCGATCGCCAGCGGCAGGCCGGCGGCGGAGAACCCGCCGCACACCACCAGCGACGGCACCGCCGCCACATTGGCCACCACCGTCTGCAACGGCCGGGCGAAGCCGTCGTCCGGGCGCTGCTCGCTCAGCACCGGCGCGGGGCCGGCGACCGGCACGGTCAGCAGCACGTCGTACTGGCGGAACAGCGCCGCCGTCGCCGCGATCAGGTCGGTCCGGTGCCGCTGCGCCGCCAGGTAGTCCGCGGCGCTGACCAGCGCGCCGCCCAGCACGCGCACCCGGAAGGCGCGGGAATATTCGCCGAGCCGGGTCTTCAGCCGCGCCTCGTGCAGCGCATAGGCCTCGGCGGAGATGATCACCCGGCCGACCGCGTTGAACTGCGACATCGGCGGCAGCACCGCCTCCTCGACCCTGCAACCCAGGGATTTCACGGTCGCGACGGCCTCCCCCAGCATGCGTAGCGTCTCCGGCGTCGCCGGCGCGTCATGCTCGTGGAACCGCCGCAGCAGGCCGACCCGCAGGCCCTTCGCCGGCGCGGCGAGCGCGCGCGCGTAGCTTACCTGGGGCCCGGCGACCGAGGCCGGATCGGCGGGATCGTGCCCGGCGATGACATCGAGCAGCAGCGCGCAATCCTCCGCCGTCCAGGCCATCGGCCCGGCGGTGTCCAGGCTGGGCGCCAGCGGGATGATGCCGCGGCGGGACACCAGGCCCGGCGTCGGCTTCATCCCGGCGATGCCGCAATAGGCGGCCGGCAGGCGGATCGACCCGGCGGTGTCGGTGCCCAGCGCGCCGAGCGCGAGGCCGGCGGCGACCGCCGCCCCGGCGCCGGAACTCGACCCGCCGGTGAAGCAGCGCAAGTCCCACGGGTTGCGCGCCGGCGGCCAGGGCAGATCGAACGCCGGCCCGCCGATGGCGAATTCATGCATGGCCAGCTTGCCGAGCATCACCGCCCCGGCGGCGGCGAGGCGGCGCACGGTCTCGGCATCGTGCTTCGGCACGTTGTCGGCGAGCAGGCGGGAATGCGCGGTCGTGGGCACCCCGGCGGTTTCGTAGATGTCCTTGTAGGCCAGCGGGATGCCGAGCAGCGGGCCGCGCCGCCCGGCGGCCAGCGCCCGTTCGGCGGCGCGCGCGGCGGCCAGCGCCTGGCGTTCGGTCACCGTGATGAACGCGTTCAGCCGCGGATCGAGCGCGGCGATCCGGTCGAACATCGCGCGGGTGAGTTCGACCGGGCCGAGCT
>JAJZVS010000175.1 GCA_021845555.1 Pseudomonadota bacterium | reverse complement strand
CGCCGAAGCCGCAGCAGATCTCGGGTTCCGCCATCTCCTTCACCTCGGCGCCGACCGCGGCGAGCAGCCGGCGCGGCTGCTCCTTGATCCCGAGTTCGCGCAGCCCGGCGCAGCTGTCGTGATAGGTGACCGGCCCGCCGGTCCAGCGCGCGGACAGCGTGTCCAGCTTCAGCACATCGACCAGGAAGCTCACCAATTCGAAGGTGCGCGCGGCCAGCGCGTCGGCGCGGGCGCGCAGGTTGGGGTCGTCGTCGAACAGATGCGGCATGTGGGTCTTGAGCATGCCGCCGCAGGAGCCGGACGGCACCACCACGTAGTCGTAGCCGCCGAACGCATCGAGCAAGCCGGCGGCGAGGTCGCGCGCGGTGGCGCGATCGCCGCTGTTGTAGGCGGGCTGGCCGCAGCAGGTCTGCGCCCGCGGCACCTCGACCTGGCAGCCGGCGGCTTCCAGCAGGCGGATCGCCGCGAAGCCGATGCTCGGGCGGTGCAGATCGACCAGGCAGGTGACGAACAGGGCGACGCGCGGCCGGGCTTCGGACATGGGCGGGGGCTCCGTGGGCTGCGCCCTGATACCCCGTGGGCCGCTGCCGGGCCAGGGTGGGCGGCTCAGCCCGCCCTGGTCATGCCGGTCACGCCGCCTGGGCGCCGCGCAGGGCCCGCAGCGCCGCCTCCGGCTCGCGGTCGATCAGCTTGAGCAGGGTGCGCGCCGCCGGCTCCATCGCGAAGCGGTTCTGTTCCCAGTTGCGCAAGGTCGCCACCGGGATGCCGAGCAGGGCGGCGAAGCCGGTCTGCGTCAGGCCGAGCTTGCGGCGCACTTCCCGCGGCAGCACCGGGCGTTCGAACCGCGGTTCGGCATCGGGGTCCTCGCCGTCCTCGATCATGTGGCGGCGGATGTCGGCTTCGGTGGTTGCGTCCATCCGGCGGCGGAACTCGGCCTGCTCCGCCGGCGTGCGCCGGTCGGCGTGCGCCTTGATTTCGGCGAGGGTCATGCGCGTGAGTGCCACAGGGCGCGCTCCTTCCGGTTGGCCCGGCGGGCGGAGATGATCCGGATGACCTCGCCGCGCTCGGTATAGACCACGTGCAGGAGTTCGCCGGCGCTTTCGCCCACCGCCCGGATGCGGGGCTCGCCGTAGGGCTTGCGGTCGTCGGCCCATTCAACCCGCTTGCCGAGGAAGATTTCGGCGGCGCGATCGAAATCGATGCCGCGTTGCTGCTCGGTGGCGGCGCTCTTGGCCGGGGCCCATTCGAACTCCACACCGCTATCCTACGCGTCTCGCGCAGTCCCGGCAAGCAGCGCGCCCTCCCGCCCGCTTGCCGCCCCGCCGCGCCGGTGGTCTGCTGCCCCCGAAGCCAGCCGCCGGAGGCCACCCATGACCACGATCGCCCGCAGCGAACGCGAAACCGCGCTGATCGAAACCGCCCGCCGCGTGCTGCCCGGCGGCACCTTCGGCAACATCCCCGGCGACATCGTCATCGCCGAGGGCCAGGCGGGCCGCGTGCGCGATGTCAGCGGCAACGAATACGTCGATTTCCTGCTCGGTTCCGGCCCGATGTTCCTCGGCCACGGCCACCCGGAGGTGCTGGCGGCGGTCACCGAACAACTGCCCCGCGGCACCACCTTCTTCGCCAACAGCGAACCCGGCATCCGCCTCGCCGCCGAGATCGTGGAGGCGGTGGCCTGCGCCGACCAGGTCCGTTTCGTCAGCAGCGGAACGGAAGCGGATGCCTACGCCATGCGCCTCGCGCGCGCCTTCCGCGGCCGCGACAAGATCCTGAAGTTCGAGGGCGGCTACCACGGCATGAGCGACTGGTCGCTGATGAGCCTGGCTCCGCGCCGGCCCGGCAACTTCCCCGTCCCGGTGCCGGATTCCCCCGGCATCCCGGCCAACGTGCGCGAGGACATGCTGATCGCGCCGTTCAACGACGCCGACATGGCCGAAAGCCTGATCCGCGAGCACCACGACGAACTCGGCGGCGTGATCGTCGAACCGTTCCAGCGCCTGCTGCCGCCGAAGCCCGGCTTCCTGCAACGGCTGCGCAAGGTCACCGCGGAATACGGCATTCCGCTGATCTTCGACGAGGTGGTCACGGGGTTCCGTTTCGCCTATGGCGGCGCGCAGGAATATTACGGAGTCACGCCGGATATCTGCACCCTCGGCAAGATCATCGGCGGCGGCTTCCCGCTGGCCGCGATCGCCGGGCGGGAGGACATCATGGCGCTGTTCGACCGCGGCGCGGCCGGGGAGGATCGCTACTTGATGCAGATCGGCACGCTATCGGGCAATCCGGTGGCCGCCGCCGCCGGCCTCGCCTCGCTCGCGGTGCTGCGCCGCCCCGGCACGTATGAAAAAGTGTTCGCCACCGGCCGGGCGCTGATGGACGGCATGCGCCACATCCTGAAAGACTCCGGCCTGCCCGCGCAGCTGGTGGGCGAGCCCGTGCTGTTCGACGTGTTCTTCGCCGCCGCCGCGCCGCACGACTATCGCGGCGTGCTGCACGCCGACGCCGAGCGGGCCCGGCGGGTGAACCGCGCCCTCCGCGCCCACGGCGTGCTGAAGGGGGAGAGCAAATACTACGTCTCCCTCGCGCACGACGAACGCGATGTGGCCGACACGCTGGCCGCCTTCGCCGCCGCGATCGCGGCCGAAACCCGGTAGGGGAGGGCGGTGATGCGCTTCACCGACCAGGTCGCGCTGATCACCGCCGCCGGCAGCGGCATCGGCCGCGCCACGGCGGAGATGATCGCGCGCGAGGGCGGCACGGTCATTGCCGTCGATACCGATGTCGCGAAGCTCGAATCGCTGCTCGGCGCGATCGCCGCCGCCGGCGGGCGGGCCGACGGCCGCGTGGCCGACGCGCTCGATGCCGCGCAGGTGGAGGAAACCGTGGCCTGGGCGGCGCATGATTTCGGCACCATCGACATCCTGGTGAACGCGGTCGGCGGCAGCACGATCATCCAGCGCCCGGCGGCGAAGATCGAGGAACTCAGCCTGTCGGACTGGCAGCGGCTGATCGCGTTCAACCTGCAGGGTACGTTCCTGTTCTGCCACGCCGTGGTGCCGGTGATGAAGCGCCGCCGGCGGGGCAAGATCGTCAACCTGGCCTCGATCGCCGGGCGCGGGCGCTCCACCGCGAGCAGCGCCGCCTATGCCGCCGCCAAGGGCGGGATCATCGCGCTGACGAAGAAACTTTCGGCCGAACTCGGCCCGCACGGGATCACGGTCAACGCGATCGCCCCCAGCCTGACCCTGACCGAGCGCATCCGCCCGCACTGGAACCAGCGCGCGCCGGAGGACCGGGCCGCCGAGATCGCCCGCACGCCGCTGCGCCGCGTCGCCGAGGCGGTGGATCAGGCCCGGGTGATCTGCTTCCTTGCCTCGGCGGACGCCGATTTCGTCACCGGCGTGACGATCGATGTCACCGGCGGGGCGTAGCCCGGAACCGGCCTGGCCGTCAGGCGTTTCGCGACGGCCCGGCCGGGATCCGGGCGCGCTACGGGACGCCGCGGGGCCGGTTCAGCGTCGCGGCAGCGCGATCACCCCGGTTCCCGCCGCGGCCGCGGGCGCGGCGGCGACCGGCCGGCGCAGCAGCGCGGGGGCGACGTTCCACTGCTGGCCGGCGTCGGTGATGACCGTCACGGTCTTGCGGTTGTAGCGCGTCAGCATCCCCTCGACCTGCCCTTGTCCATCGGAGTGGAAGCAGACCCGGTCGCCGATGCGGAAATCCAGCATCGCCTGGTGGGCGCGCACCTCGCCCATCAGGCGCAGGCGGGCGACGATCCGGTGGTTGAGGTCGCGGAGTTCCGCCTCGGTCAGGCGGTCGATATCGATGATCATGCGGATCCGTGCCCCTGCGCTGCGCGATGCCCGGCGGCTTCCCGGGCGGTGCCCCTGACAGGCGAGTGTAGCCGGGCGGGGGCCGAGTCGGTCAATCGCGACGCGGCGGGGAGACCAGGAGGGGGCCGGCGGTGCGAACGCGGCGGGCGGTGTCGCGGAGGCGAACTCGGCGAGGATCAGGGGCTGGGCTCGAAGCGTGGCCACGCAGACGGTGCCGGGGCCGATGTCGCTGCCCCTGTTCGGGATCGGCCTCGCCGCCCTCGCCCGCCGCGCGTGCCGCCGAGCCCGGCCCTGGCGCCTCATCGCCCACCTCTCGCCACTCCCGCCGGCGCCGGCATGGTGAGGCCGAGCGCGTCCGCTGCCGCGGCCATCTTCGTATCGAACGTCGCGAGCGTCGCGCCGAGCCGATGCGCGATGGCGATGTTGAGCGCGTCCGGCGTGCGCAACGGAAGGTCCAGCCGGCGCAGGAAGGCGCCGGCGGTGGCGACATCGAGCGCGGTGGTTTCTGCGCGTTGCGTCGCGCGGGCGGCCCAGAGATCGAGGGTGGTAAAGGCCGAGCGCGCCTCCGCGGCGGTGAGCTCGGCGGTGCGAACGCGGCGGGCGAGGGCGGAGGCGAACTCGGCGGCGGCGAAGTCGCTGAGGATCAGGGGCTGCGGATGGGCCTGGAGCAGCGCTTCGGCCCGTTGGGTCAGGCTGTCGTGGGTGAGCAGGGCGACGAGAACGCTCGCGTCCAGGTAGAGGCTCACCGGTCCTCGGCGTCCCGCAGGTCGCTGACCAGGGTGCCGGCGTCGGTGTCGGGGCGGCGCGCGCCGACGCGGTGCCGGGCGAGGAAATCGAGATCGGCGGCCGAGACCGGGCGGGGCGCGGGGGCAATGGGAGTGAGTTCGACCACCGGCGTACCATGCCGGGTGATGACGACGGTTTCGCCGGCGCGGGCGCGGTCGATCAGCGCGGAGAGGTGGTTGCGGGCTTCGGCGACGCTGTGTGCGGGCATGGCAGGATTATGGCTATCGGATAGCCAGAAAGCAAGGAGCATCGGGGCGGTTGGGTCAGGCCGCTTTCAGGGTGAAATCCACGTGGATGGTGTCGTAGGGGAAGACCGCGCGGCCTTGTTCGGTTTTGTCCAGCACGCCGGGGCGCAGCAGGGCCGGGACGCCGGCGTGCACGGGCTGATGGACGCGGCGGGCTGGCGGCGGCCGGTGCGCCAGACCTGGCGGACCGTTTCGAACATTTCGTCGAGGCTGCGGACGCCGAGGATGACGGCGTTCATGGCAGGAAGGCCTTGATCGCGGCGCGGAAGTCTCGGAGCAGGGCGTCGAGGTCGGCGAAACGGCAGGGGTCTTGCTGGTCGCCGATATGGCGATGGTCGCCTTTGCCGGCTTCGTTGTCGCAGCGGAGGACGCAGGCGCCGTCGCGGGGGGCGTCATCGGATGTTTACGGGAGGCGGGTCTGATCCTGGGTCTGCTCGCTTGGGCTGGGATGCTTGCGGGTCAGTAAGGGAATTTAACCACGGATGCACACAGATGCACACAGATGAGCCTGGGACCATCAAGGTGTCGGAGCGGGTGATCGGCGGGGCGTTTCGGGTGATCAATGCGCTCGGAGCCGGGTTTGTGGAGAAGGTGAACGAGAATGCGCTGGCGCACGACTTGCGCAACGATGGGCTGGCAGTGGTGCAGCAAAGGGGGATCGTGGTCCGTTACGATGGGGCCGTGGTTGGCGAGTACGCCGTCGATCTGCTGTTGGAGGGGAAGGTGATGGTGGAATTGAAGGTGGCTCGGGCGCTGGCCGCGGGGCATGCGGTGCAATCCAGCAACTCTCTCAAGGCGACCGGCATGCGGGTTTGCCTGCTGATCAATTTGGTCAGGGCTTGCCTGGAGATTCGGCGGTTCAAGCACGGCATTTGAAGCGGCACGCTGCATCTGTGTGAATCTGTGTGAATCTGTGGTTCAAATTCCTTCCTCTTCGCGGCTTGGCGTGGGGTGCCCGGCCTGCCCGAGCGTGGCGCCGTGCTCGCCGCCGTCAAGGACGCTGCGCGCCGCGCAAGCGCGCGGTGGCCCGCCAAGCGGCGGGCCCTCCTTGACCGCGGCTCCGCGCGGCGCCCTGGAAGCGTTCAGGCCGGGACGAGGAAACGGCTCCCAGCCGAACCAGGAAACATCGCAGGACGGCGCGCTTGCCGTGGCTCGGCGGGCGGCGGTATGAATCCGTCATACTCAGGTTGGGTTGCCTGGAACGAAAGGACGCCATGGCTGCGGTGGAGAAGCGGACGATCAGCCTGCCGGCGGCGCAGGCGGGTTATATCGATGCGTTGGTCGCCGGGGGCGCGTATGCCTCGGCGAGCGAGGTGGTGCGGGCGGGGCTGCGGGCGTTACAGGAACGCGACGCGGCGGTGGAGCGGTGGCTGCGGGACGCGGTGGGGCCGGCGTACGACGCGATGGTGGCCGATCCGTCGCGGGGGATCGCGGTAGATGATGTTCTGCGACGGTTGCGGGCACGACATGCCGGGCGCGTGAAGGCCAGGCGTGTCGCATAGGGTCGTCTTCGCGCCGGAAGCGGAGGCCGAGCTTGCGGCCATTTTCGATTACCTGGCCGCGCGCGGCGGGGCCTCGCGCGCGTTGGCGTTTACTGAACGAAAGAGTGGAACATGGCGTTGTTAGAATTGGACATGGTTGCTGCAAAGCTAACCCGCGGACTTGGTTCGCGCCTGTCAACAGACCAGAATTGGCGGCTTTCTCTAACAGCGAAACTTGCTGCCGACCGCGAGCTCCAGCTCTCGACCGGGGAGGATATGAAGGAAGTTGTTATATATGCAAACTTTGCCGCAGCTGGCGAAGACCGGATCGCGGACTACGTCGCGAGTTTCGCCAAAGGACAGGCGGTTTCTGGGATAGTGGGAGTACTGTTCTATTTTCCTCTAGACGCTCCTCGAGACGCTTCCGATTTTGATCCCATCATTCCGGCAACATTAATCTTCGAAATATTTGTGAGCGAGGTGGTGCTTGCTGACCTAATAGAGTTCGCTCGACAAGGGCGCAGCCCCACGCGTCTGACGGTCGAGATTGCCGACGGCTTCGGTATGAAATACGGGTGGGAGCCGGATGGTAGCCGTATAGAATGGGACACTAAGTCAAGTAAACGAATTCCTATCCGGGAGGTTCGAATCGACTTGACCATCGTGGAGCCTGTCGCTCAGCCGGAGCCGCCTTTGGACAGCACTCTCTCGGCGATGCTTCGTCAACTGTTGCTTTGGCAACGCGGAGTGTTCGCCCTGGGGTTGGTAATGGTGGCCCTGCTGTTGTCCCGATACTAACCGAACGAAAATAACGGGCATCAGGGCATTTTCTAACATGGTCCGGTACCAGATCATCGGCGACGAAGGTCATTGCGGCGGGTCAGAATGCGGGTGATTTGGCTTGGTTGATAGAGAAGGGTAGGGCAAGCCTTCACCTAACAGTAACCTATGATAACAACTGCGAATACGCGTCTATTAGCTCCGAAGCCTTGCGTGAGTGGTCCAGAACTGGATCTCCATCTAATTGAAATATTCTAGAAAGTCTTCTCTTGATGGCCTCGATATTTGGTTGCGATAAACCGAAAGAACTTCCGATAATTTGCTTACGCGCACTACCCGGCGAGCCTAAGAGCCTCATGTTCATGTCGTGGTATGCCATTCCAAGGAAGACTAGGCGTTCAGCATCATGTAAGATAGACCCGATTGCATTCGCTACGTTCTCGCTCGAAGGTCCGTCGGTGAAAGTCTGGATGCAGCGCAGGAGGCGCTCGAAGTCTACCGTCTGAGGATCTGGGCCATACGGCACCGTGTAGATATCGCTGTGCTGAAATATTGAACCGGCTGCTCCATAGGGATGAACTATATTCATCGTGGCGATCAGGTCTGCGGCCTGCGAGGCACCCAGAGCAAACCACTGCATCAGCGCGTGAAAAAGAAAATGCTCAAGGCATCGATCATAGTT
>JAJZVS010000174.1 GCA_021845555.1 Pseudomonadota bacterium | reverse complement strand
ATCTTGGCAAGAGAAAGAAGCATGGCGGTTAATAGGAAGCGCGAGCCAAATCGGAAACCGTTGCCGAACACGACCCAAAAAAAGGCCGGAAACAGCCACGCGGTCGTTTCTCCTCCAATGAGCATCTCGTACCCAATTGCGACGATATCAAGTAGCATCGCCGCTCCGCGCTTGGCCGAGGATCCAGCGGGGCGGACCAGTAGGTCAATCCACAGTACGCAGCCGAGTACCAAATAGAGACTGACCGCCAGCGCCGGCGCCCCGGCCAGCGAGCCCTGCTGGGCGAGCAGGGTATTGAAGACGAGCACGATCACCCCGGCGACGATGCGGTTGCGCGCCATCTCCCCATCTTCGCCCGCCCCCACGCGCTGCCAGCGCGCGCGCCACCGGCGGCGGACGCGGACCGGGTCCTGGGTGGCGGAAGGGGGGGAGAACATGCCGTGCATCCCTTAATCGGCGTCCATCGGCGCAAGCGAGCCGTCGCGTTCGAGCAGCCGGGCGAAGTCGTCCGCGCTCATCGGATGGCCGGTGAAGTAGCCCTGCACCGCGTCGCAGCCGGCGGCGCGGATCTGTTCGAGCTGACGGGCGGTTTCCACCCCCTCGGCCACCACCTCGATCCGCAGCGAGCGGCCCAGTCCGACCACCGCGCGCACGATCGCCATGCTGTTCGCCTCGTCCAGCGTCTCGATGAAGGAGCGGTCGATCTTCAGCTTGTCCACCCGCAGCCGGGCGAGCCGGGCGAGGGAGGAAAACCCGGTGCCGAAATCGTCGATCGCGAGTTGCACCCCCAGCCGGTGCAGCGCCTCCAGGTCGGCCGCGGCATCGTAGGCGTCCTGCATCAGGACCCCCTCGGTGAGCTCGAGCTCCAGCAGGGAGGGCGGCAGGCCCGCCGCCGCCAGCGCGTCGGACACCCGCCCGGTCAGCCGGGCGCTGCGCGCATCGAGTGCCGCGACGTTGACCGAGACGCGCAGCGACCGGCCGAGCGTATCGAGCCAGACCCGCGCCTGGCGGCAGGCTTCGCCCAGCACCCAGTCGTCGATCTCGGCCATCAGGCCGCTTTCGGCGGCGACTTGCAGGAACTCACCCGGGGAGACCAGGCCATGACCTTCGCGCCGCCACCGGATCAGCGCTTCGGCGCCGATGATGCGTCCGGTGGCAAGGGCGACCTGCGGCTGGTACAGCAGCTCGAATTCGTTCCGCGCCAGCGCCAGCCGCAGCGCGGCCTGCAACTGGATCTCGGCCCGCGCGCGCATCAGCATGTCCGGGGTGAAGAACTGAAAGCCGTTCCGCCCGGCCGATTTGATCTGATACATGGCGATGTCGGCGTTGCGCAGCAGCTCTTCCGGGCCGGACGCGTCGTCGGGATGGATCGTCACGCCGATGCTGGCGCTGGTCACGATCTCGCGACCGTCGATCACGAACGGCTGGCGCAGCAGATCGTTCAGCCGCGCCGCCAGCTGGGCGACCGCGGACAGGCTGTTGGCCCCCAGTTGGAGGACGGCGAATTCGTCCCCGCCAAGCCGCGCCACCATGTCCCCGCTGCGCACCGCGTCCTGCAGCCGCGCGGCCACCGCCTGCAGCAGGCCATCGCCGATATGGTGCCCGAGACCGTCGTTGATGTTCTTGAACCGGTCGAGGTCGATGAAATGCAGCGCCATCCGTTTCGGCTCGCTGCGCGACGGCCCCGCCGGTTCGGTGTCGGCCAACTCGGGCGCGGCGCGTTCCTGCGCGGCAAGTTCCTCGCGCAGCCGGTGGAACAGATAGGACCGGTTCGGCAGCGAGGTCAGGTAGTCGTGCTTCGCCTGGAAGGCCAGCAGCGTCTCCGCGCGTTTCCGCTCGGAGATGTCGAGCGACATGCTGAGCACGCCGGCCAGACGCTCCCCACCCTCGCGCAGCGGCGTCTTGGTGGTCAGGAAAGTGCGGACCTCGCCGTTGGCGAGCACGATCGACTCCTCGAAGGCCGGCAGCGGCCGGCCGGAGGAGAGCACCAGCTGGTCCAGTCGATCGGGCTCGATGGTCTCCCCCGGCTGGCCGGCCCGCGGGCCGAGCAGGGCGGCGCGACCGGCGTTGACGAAGATGCACTGTCCGGTCGTGTCGGTGGCGCTGACCATGGCGGGAATCGTATCGATCACCTGGGCCAGCCGCTCGCGCGAGTCGCGCAGCACCTGGTCGCGCGATTCCTCAGTCTGCTTGAGCTCGTGTTCCAGCGCCAGCGCCCGTTCCTGGATTCGCCGCTGATGCCCGCCGAGCTTCAGCAGGTTGCGCGCCCGCATGCGGAATTCGGAATGGTCGATCGGGCTCTGCACGAAATCGCTGGCCCCCGCCTCGAACGCTTCCAGGCGGAATTCCCGGTCCGCATAGGCCGTGACCACCACCACCGGCACGTCGGCCCCGCTCGGCAGCGCGCGGATGCGGCGGGTGAACTCGGCGCCGTGCATCGCCGGCATCTTGTAATCGGTGACCACCAGATCGGCGGTATTGGCGGCGAGCCAGTCGAGCGCCTGATGCGGATCGGTAAACGCGCGCACCTCGGCCTGCGGGTCCATCGATGCGACCAGCCGGGCGTAGATCTTCAGATTCGCCTGGGAATCGTCAACGACGACGATAAACGCCATGCGGACCTCCCAGGGCGATGGCGGCGGCATGCCGGCCGGGCAAGGGTGCCAGGGGGATCCCCGCCCGTCGTGGCGCGCGTCGGGATGTTTCGATCAGAATTGCCACGCCATCCCCACACTGATGACATCCGCCTGGGTCCGGTAGGAACCGGTCAGCACGCCGGCGCTCGGCGTGGCGGAAAAGGAATTGGCCGCGCCGGCCAGGCCGAATTCGTGCAGATAGGCCGCCTGCAATCGCAGGTCGCGGGTAACCGCATAGGTCGCGCCGCAGCCGAACAGGATCAGGTTGAGGCCGGGCAGGCGCGGCGTGCGGCTGGCGTCGGCCACCGGTCCGCGCTCGAATCCCAGCCCGCCTTGCAGCATCAGGCGCGGCACGGCCGCCGGGCGCCAGTTGGCGCCGACCGATCCCAGCCAGGAGTCGCGCAGCCGCAGCGGCAGCACGCTGGGCGAACCGTTGGCGGGGGTCACGACCAGCGCCTGAAGCAGCGACCAATGGGTCCATTGCACGGTCGCCAGGGCGGAAACCTGCGGCGAGAGCTTCCACACCGCGCTCACGGTCAGCACGTCGGGCAGGGTGATCCGGGTGGCGGCCGGCTGATCGAGCGCGGCGAGCGCCGTCGCGGTCGGCGGGCTCAGCGCGCCCACCAGGGGCGGGATCGCCACCTGCTGGGAGCCGTTGATGGTCTCGTGGATCGGCGAGCGGTAATCGACCCCGAGCCGGAATGCCGGCGCCGGCTCCCACAACACGCCGAGGTGATAGCCCATCGCCCAGTCGCTGCCGGTGAGCGAGGCCACCGGGTCGCCGGCGATCGCGGCGAGCGGTCCGGTGTTGATCGCGTTGGTGAGCCGCGCGCTGAACCAGTCGAGGACCGGTCCGCCGCCGATCGAAAGCGTGGGGGTGATCCGGTAGGCCGCCGCGAGCCCGATCTCCAGATCGGTGATCGAGGACACCAGCGCCTGGTAGCGACCGACGAAATCGCCGGACCAGGCGGTTCGCTGGCCGAACGGCGCTTCGGAGGCGATGCCGAAACTCAGGTCGCGATTGACCCGCCAAACCGCCTCCAGCACCGGAATCACAATCGGCTCCCCGGCGTTCCCGCCTTGCGAGCCGCTGATCGCGGTACCGCCTACCCGGTCCTGACCGCTGAACCCGACGGTGGCCAGCACCAGGTTGATCCCCTGATCGATCTCGCTATGGGAGAGCCGGGTCATCGCCGCGGGGTTGCTCCAGGCGGTGCTGGCATCATACCCCTTGGCGGCCATGCCGGCGAAGGCGTTGGCCGACCAGTCGGGGCTGCCGGAGCGCGACTGGAACCCACCGGCCCAGGCCGGCGCGGCCACGCACGCCACGCCGAGGGCCAGCAGGATCGGCCGGCCCATCCCGACCGGACCGGGAGAGCGTGTGCGCGCAGCCGCAGCCGTCTCGGGAGCGACCCGATCACGCGGCTGGCACTGACGAACGGTGAGGCCTTTCCTGGCCGACAGCACTGGACTACCCCCTGAAACCGAATTTGGCGCAGCATCGTTGCGGGTGGGCGAGTCGGGCAAGACAGAACGGGGCAGCATGTGCCCGTCCCGCTCCTTGCCAATCCCGTCCCCTGCATCGTCTGCCCCCGAACCGGTACGGACCCGCACGATCGGGCCGTGGCGAAGAGGATAGACGGGCAATGGTTTCCGGGGGGTTACGCCGCCCGCCGAATGAAAGAATTGTCTCGGCGAACGTGTCGGCGGGGGTGGCGCGGTCCGGTGCGGACTGCCCGGCCTACTCCCCCGCCAGGCGGGCCGCGCCGAGCGGGGCAACCAAAGGGGCAGCCAGCCGCATCACGGACGCCACATCCGCCGCCCGCTCGATCGCCAGCACGCCGTCGGCCAGCCGCGCCGCCCGCTCCGCGCCCAGCACCGTATCGGCGAGCGCATGGAACTTGCCGCGCAACTCGGCCTCAGTGAGGAAGTTCGCGGGTTCGCCCTTCGGCACCACCACCTTGCGTATGAAGGTCTGCCCGCGGGCGCGGATCGTGACCTTGCCCGACATGTTGGCGGGGAACTCCGCCTCGATCTCGGGGTCGAAGTCGCAACGCACCTTGGGCAGCAGCGCGCGCACCGTCGGATCCTCCAGCAGCTTGTAGCTGTCCCAGCCCATCGCTCCGGTCGCGAGCGCGCAGGAAATCACGAAGGGGCCGGAGAACTGGCCATCGACCACGTTGCGCGGATCGGCCTTCTTCTCCGCCGGCTGGCCGATCAGCATCATGCCCGCGCGCGGCAGGCCGAGCGTCACCGCCTCGATCTCCGCCGGTTTCAGGCCGTGTGCGGCACGCAGTGCGATCGCCGCGTCGATGCCGGCATGGCCGTAGCGGCAGGAGGGGTAGGGCTTCACCGCGGTCGCCATGAGCTCATAGACGCGCCCGAGATCCTGCACCGCGCGTTCCGGCTGCGGGTCGGGGGCGTAGGCGCGCAGGAAGCCGTGCGGTCCCTCCAGCGCCTCGGCCGCGCCCTTGAATCCCTCGCGCACCAGGGTGGCGGCGACCAGCCCATTGGTGGCCGCCCAGCCGACCTGGAAGCGTTTCGTCCAGGCGCCGTTGACCAGGAACTCCAGGCTGCCGGCGGCCTGGGAGAGCGCGGTGCCGAGCGCGCCGGCGACCCCGGCGGCATCCAGCCCGAACACGCGCGCGGCCGCCGCCGCCGCGCCGAACGCGCCGCAGGTGGCGGTGGGGTGGAAGCCGCGGTCGTAATGCGCCTTGGCCGGCAAAGCGAGCGCGGTGCGGCAGACCACCTCGTAGCCGGCGATGATGCCGGCCAGTACGTCCGCGCCCGAGGCGCCGGCCATCTCCCCGGCCGCCAGCGCGGCGGGGATCACCGGCGCGCCGGGATGGAGGCTGCCGGCGGCATGGGTGTCGTCGAAATCGAGCGAATGGCCGAGCGCGCCGTTCAGCAGCGCCGCGCCCGCCGGGCTGTAGCGCGCCGCATCCCCGAACACCCCCGAATTGCCGGTGCCGAAACCGAGCGCGCGCACCGTGCGCAGGAAAGAATCGGTGCTTTCCGCGTCGTGCCGGGCGCGCACGATATTGCCGATCAGGTCGAGCAGCAGGAATCGCGCGCGGGTGGCGACCTCCGGCGGGACGGCATCGAGGCGGAGGCCAGCGGTGAAATCGGACAGGGTGGCGGTGATGCCCATGGCCGGGAACTCCTGCGTTCTGCGGGGTCGTGATCGACGACACTCTGGCGGAAACCGCGCCCCGGGCCAAGCCGAACGACGCCCTTCCCAGGCTCCGGCAGTTGGAGCGGCCCTGGCGCTCCACCAGCCGGCGCTGACAGGCAAGGACCGAGGGGCTGCCCATGACGCACAGGGACAAGGCGGACCGGCAGGTGCGAGCCGCTTGCGTTCAGAAGAGCTGGGCCAAAGACCACGATCTTGCCGCCATGGCGCAGGAACAGGTCTTGACCCACCTCCTGCTTGGCTCCGGTTCGTCCGACCCGTCGCCCATGGCGTTCGACCAGCGGCAAACCGCAGGTCCGCCCGATCAGGTCGCAACCACACGCACCCGGGCGATGCCGATCTGATGGGTGGCGCCCCCATATATTGTCGCAGTCACCAGGGCGGTTTCACCCGGCATCGGCACGCCCGTGCTCTCCAGCATCACCACCGCGAACAGGACCCACAGGCCAGAGGTCTGGATCAGGTTCCGGAGTCAGAGCGGGGAGAGCAGCGCGCTCATTGCCCGCCACGCGGGAACACTGAGGCCGGCAGGCGCAGCGCGGCCAGGATACGGCCATACAGGCGCTCGACCGGCGGCAACATATGGCGGCGCAGCGGCGGCTGGATCTGCCGCGCGAGCCACCCTGCGGCGGCCCCGACCGGGATGCCGGTCAGCACGTCGAGCGGGAAATGCACCCCTAGATAGACCCGCGCCCAGGCGACGCCGAGCCCCAGCACGCAGACCGCGGCCCCTGCCGCGCGCGCGGCGCCGGTCAGGAGGAGGCCGGTGCCAAGCGCGAACATCAACGTGCTGTGATCGCTCGGGAAGCCGTTGTCGGCAGCATGGGCCAGCAGGGTGTGCCCGATGCCGGCCGCGAACGGCCGCGGCTCGAACCAGACCATGCCAAGAAGGAGATTGGCGCACTGCCCAGCCAGCGCGGCCAGGGCGACCGCCAGCAGGCCGGCGTGCCGTTGATCCGCCCGGCGCACCCACAGCCAGATCAGCAGCGCCGGTGCGATGACGACGGGGCTGCCCGCGAGCATTCGGATGCCGGGAAGGAGCGTCGGGTCCGGCGCAGCCGGCCCGTTCAGCAGCAGAAACAACTGGGTATTCCAGGACATCGCAATAGTACCCTCTTCACGCCGGCGGCAGGCAAGCCGGTTCGGGTAGCCGGTTCGCGCAGCCAAGTCAGCCGGCCGGCCCCCCGGAATCGACATTCCGACGAAACCGTATAGCGGCGGCCATTGCCGATCGGTCCCGCGTGAAGCCGGGGCAAAGCGCGATGAGGGATTCGCAATGTTCAGGCGAGGCTCCGCCAATCAAGGCGGCGGCAGTGTGGCGCGATTCCCGACCGCGAAAGGTTTCCGCATGTCCATCGCCGCACCGCATCCGCGAAGCACTGCCTCCCGGCTGCTGAACCGGGTTCCCGAGATCACCGTTTTCTTCTGGTTCATCAAGATCTTGGCCACCACCGTCGGCGAGACCGCGGCCGACTTCCTCAACGCGACGCTCGGCTTCGGCCTGAACGGCACATCGCTGGTGATGAGCGGGCTGCTGATCCTCGCCCTGTGGGCACAGTTCCGGGCGCGCCGCTATGTGCCCTCGCTCTACTGGCTGGCGGTGGTGTTGATCAGCGTGGTTGGCACGCTGATCTCGGACAACCTGGTGGATAATCTCGGAGTCAGCCTGGTCACCACCACCGTGCTGTTCGGGAGCGCGCTGGCGGTGGTGTTCGTGGCCTGGTTCGCGGTGGAGCGGACGCTGTCGGTGCACACGATCTTCACGGCGCGGCGCGAGGGCTTCTATTGGGCGGCCATCCTGTTCACCTTCGCGCTCGGCACCTCCGGCGGCGACCTGCTGGCCGAGAGGTTGGCGGTGGGCTACGCGCTCTCCGCGCTGCTGTTCGCGGCGGTGATCGGCCTCACCTACTGGGCCTATCGCCTGGGCGGCAACCCCATCCTGACGTTCTGGATCGCCTATATCGTCACCCGTCCGCTGGGCGCCTCCACCGGCGACTTCCTGTCGCAGCCGATCAGCGCCGGC
>JAJZVS010000173.1 GCA_021845555.1 Pseudomonadota bacterium | reverse complement strand
CGAAGCCCACGGCCTTCACGCCGCGCGCGCGCAGGTACTCGGCGGCTTCCGCCGTCATCCAGGGCGCGTTGGCCCAGAAGCCCGGCGTGGCGATGTCCTCCACCCGGTCCCAGCCGGCGCGCAGCAGCACGATGTCCCCGGCGCGCACATGCGCCCCCTGCGCGCGCACCAGCGCCTCGGTGATCGGCGCGTTCGCCCCGGCGGCGCGCACGTCCACCACCGCCGCCGGCCCCACCACCTGATCGAGCGGCACCGCATCGGTGGTGATCCCGGCGGGATCGAAATGCCGCGGCGCGTCCATATGCGTGAAGGCGTGCACGCTGCCCGACAGCCAGGTGACCTGCGAGTGGCCCTGGGCATGGGTGCGGTGCAGGTGCTGTTCCCCCTTCCAGCGGAAATGCCCGGGTGCGATCGTGGTGCTGAGGTCGATCACGCGGGGCATCGGGCGTTCCTCGGAAAGTGGGGGCGGGGCGAGTATGCCGGCCCGCCCGGCCGAGCGGGAGCCCCGTGGCGGGAACCCCGTCGCGGGAACCCCCTGTGACATCCCCGCGAACCCCGCCTAGGATCGCCGGATCGAGGGCGCCGGCGCCCGCCGGAGGCCCCGTCTTATACGAGGAGGCGCCGCGATGTCTGGAACCCCTGTCGGCAGAAGTCCGCGCTCGGTGGCCCTGATCGGCCCGTACAGCAGCGGCAAGTCCACCTTGTTCGAGGCGTTGCTGGAGGCCGCCGGCAGCCCGGTGAAGCGCCCCGCCGACCCGCGCAACCGGCCGATGACCACCGAGCTCCGCCTCGCCCATTGCACCTACCTCGGCGATGCCTGGTCGATCCTGGACTGCCCCGGCTCGATCGAGTTCGCACACGAAACGGCCGCCGCGCTGGCGATGGTCGATCTCGCGGTCCTGGTATGCGAACCGCAGCCGGCCAAGGCGCTCGCGGTGGCGCCGCTGCTGAAAGCGCTGGCCGAGCAGCGCGTGCCGCATCTCGTGTTCATCAACAAGATCGACACGCTGGAAGGCAGCCTGCGCGACACCCTCGCCGCGCTGCAGGCCTATGCCGCCGCGCCGCTGGTGCTGCGCCAGTTGCCGATCATCGAGGGTCAGGCGGTCACCGGCTATGTCGATGTGGTCAGCGAACGGGCGTATCGCTACCGCCGCGGCCAGCCGTCGGAACTGATGCAGATCCCGTCGGCGGTGCAGGGCGAGGAGCAGGAGGCGAAGGCCAAGCTGCTGGAGGCGCTGGCCGACCACGACGATGCGCTGCTGGAAAAAATCCTCGAAGACGTGCAGCCGAGCCCGGCCGAGGTCTATGCCGACCTGCGCAAGGACCTCACCGACGGCGCCGTCACCGAGGTCCTGCTCGGCACCGCCGAACAGGCCGGCGGCATCCGCCGGCTGTGGAAGGCGCTGCGCCACGACACGCCGGAGGCGCCGGTGACTGCCGCGCGCAAGGGCATCGCCGCCGAAGGCCCGCCGCTCGCGCAGGTGTTCAAGACCGTGCATGCCGGGCACACCGGCAAGCTCTCCTACGCCCGCATCTGGCGCGGCACGATCAAGGACGGCGCCACGCTCGGCGGCTCGCGGCTCGGCGGCATCTACCAGATGCCGGGCGCGGAGCCGGCCAAGACCGCCGAGGCGGCGATGGGCGAACTGGTCGCGCTCGGCCGGCTGGAAGCGGTGGCGACCGGCGCCACCGTCGCCGCCGGCGCGGCGGCGGAGGCGCTTGCCTTCCCCGCGCCGCCGTCGCCGGTCTATGCGCTGGCGATCACCACCGCCGACCGCAAGGACGACGTGAAACTATCCGGCGCGCTCGCCAAGCTGCTGGAAGAAGACCCGACCCTGCGCATCGAACACGGTCAGGACACCGGGGAGACGGTGCTGTTCGGCCAGGGCGAGATCCATCTCGGCACCACGGTGGAGCGTCTGGCCCGCAACTACGGCCTGAAGCTCACCACCCAGCGTCCGGAGGTGCCCTACAAGGAAACCATCCGCCGCGAGGTCCACCAGCACGGCAGGCTGAAGCGCCAGACCGGCGGGCACGGGCAGTTCGCGGACGTGAAGATCGACATCGCCCCGCGCGAGCGCGGCGCCGGCTTCGCCTTCATCGACAAGGTGGTGGGCGGCGCGGTGCCGCGCAACTTCATCCCCGCGGTGGGCGAGGCGGCGGAGGACGCAGCGAAGAAAGGTCCGTTCGGCTACCCGGTGGTCGATATCGCGGTGACGCTGACCGACGGGCAGTTCCACAGCGTGGACAGTTCCGACATGGCGTTCCGCACCGCGACGCAGATGGCGATGAAGGAAGGCTTGGCCGCCGCCGATCCGGTGCTGCTGGAACCGATCGACCGCGTGACCGTCAGCGTGCCGAACGAGTTCACCGCACGGGCGCAACGGCTGCTGTCCGGCCGGCGCGGCCAGATCCTCGGCTATGCCGAGAAGCCAGGCTGGTCGGGCTGGGACGAGGTGGAGGCGCTGGTGCCGGCGGCCGAGCTGCACGACCTGATCATCGAGCTGCGCTCGCAGACGATGGGCCTCGGCACCTACCGGCGCACGTTCGACCATCTGGCGGAAAGCCGCGGCGAGGCCCGCCCGCGCGCCGCGTAGGGCGGCGGTGCGGCGAGCGGATCAGGCGACGCGGGTTTGCAGCGCCCGCCAGATCCGCTCCGGCGTGGCAGGCATGTCGAGCGTTTCGATTCCGTCCTCGGCCAGCGCGTCGATCAGCGCGTTCATCAGCGCCGGCGGGCTGCCCACCGCACCTGCCTCGCCCGCGCCCTTCACGCCGAGCGGGTTCGACAGGCAAGGGATCTCCAGCAGTTCGACCTCGAGATCCGGCAGGTCGTCGGCGCGCGGCAGGGCGTAGTCGGTCAGGCTGCCGCTGAGCAACTGTCCCGAGGCCGGATCATAGACCGTGTGCTCGCGCAGCGCCTGGCCGAAGCCCTGGGCGACGCCGCCGTGCACCTGCCCCTTGACGATCATCGGGTTCACCGCGCGGCCGACGTCGTCGCACACCAAGTAACGGATCAGCGCGACCGTGCCGGTTTCGGGATCGACCTCCACCTCCGCCATGTGGCAGCCGTTGGGGAAGGTGTGGGCCTTGATGTCGGCCACCTCGGCGGTATCCAGCGTGAGCGCGCTCTCCCCGGCGGCCGCCTTGCGGCGCTGGGTGGCGGCGAGCGTCAGGATGTCGATGCCGCGGTCGGTGCCGGCAATGGTGAAAGTTCCGCCCGCGAAGGCGATGTCGGCGGTTGCCGCTTCCAGCGCCTCGGCCGCGGCCTTGCGGCCCTTCTCGATCACGCTGTCGGCGGTCAGCAGGATCGCCTGACCTTCGGAATACAGGCTGCGCGCCCCGCCGGTGCCGCCGCCCACCGGGATCGTGTCGGTATCGCCCTGGCGAATGCGGATCTTCTCGGCGTCGATGCCGAGGCGGTTCGAGGTCAGCTGTACATAGGCGGTCTCGTGCCCCTGGCCGGTCGATTGCGTGCCGACATACACATCGACGAAACCGTCGTCGGCGAAGCGAATCTCGGCGCGCTCGGTGGGATCTCCGCCGGTCGCTTCCAGATAGTAGGCGAGCCCCAGGCCGCGCCGCCGGCCGCGTGCGCGGGCGCCCGCGCGGCGGGCGGGGAAGCCGGCCCAGTCCATGCGCGCCAGCGCCGCGTCCAGCACGGTGCGGAAATCGCCGCTGTCGTAGAGCTTGCCGACCGGCGTCGCGTGCGGCATCGCCTCCGGCGGGACCATGTTCTGCCGGCGGAACGCGGCGCGGTCGATCCCGAGTTCGCGCGCGGCGCGATCGACCAGCCGCTCCACCAGATAGTTGCTTTCGGGGCGGCCGGCGCCGCGATAGGCGTCCACCGGCACGGTGTTGGTATAGACGCCGACCACGTTGGCATACACCGCCTTGAACCGATAGACGCTGGCGAGCACGCTGGTGCCGGCCAGCGTCGGGATGTAGGGCCCGAAATTCGACAGATAGGCGCCCATGTTGGCGACGTTGCGGGTACGCAGCGCCAGCAGCGTGCCGTCCTTGGCGATCGCGAGCTCGCCCAGCGTCACGTTGTCGCGTCCCTGCGTGTCGCACAGGAACGCCTCGGTCCGGTCCGCCGCCCATTTGACCGGCTGGCCGAGCTTGCGCGCCGCGTAGCAGGTCAGCACATGCTCGGCATACAGGAACAGTTTCATCCCGAACCCGCCGCCGACATCGGGGGTGATCACGCGGAACCGGTCCTCCGGCACCGCGAACACGTCCTTCAGGAACCCCTTCACCAGCCAGCCGCCCTGGGTGTTGGCATACAGCGTCCAGCGCCCGCTGCCAGCGTCGAACGACGCGAGCGCGGCGCGCGCTTCCAGCGAGTTCACCACGATGCGGTTGTTCACCACCGTCAGCCGCGTGACATGCGCGGCCTCGGCGAACAGCCGATCGGTCGCCGCCTTGTCGCCGATCTCCCAATCGAACGCCTGGTTGGTGCCGAGCTCGGGCCAGACCAGCGGCGCGCCGGGATCGAGCGCGCCGGCCGTATCGACGATCGCGCTGCCGGTGTCGTACTCGACCGCGATCGCCTCGGCGGCGTCGCGTGCGGCGGCGATCGTGTCGGCGACAACGAAAGCCACCGGATCACCGGCGTGGCGCACCGCGCCCTGCGCCAGCACCGGATGCGGCGGCAGCGGCATCTTGCCGCCGTCGCGGTTGTCGAGTTGCACCGCGCACGGCAGCGACCCGATGCCGTCGGCGGCGAGGTCGGCGGCGGTATAGACCGCGCGCACGCCGGGCAGCGCCCTCGCCGCGCCGGTGTCGATGCGGCGGATCGCGGCGGCGGCATGCGGGCTGCGCAGCACGATCCCGTGCAGCATGCCGGGCAGGCGCAGATCGTCGGTGTAGCGGCCGTGACCGAGCAGCAGGCGTGGGTCCTCGACGCGGCGGACGGGCTGGGCGAGGCCGAACTTGGTCATGGCTTGCGGTCTCCGGCTGGGATCGTGGGGGCGCAGCATGCCCGCATCGGCTGCCGGGGGCCAAGGGGTGTTCCGCGCGCTAGTCCCCCCCTGGGCCGTCAGCCGGCGGTCACGGCGTGCCGCTCACATCGCCACCGAGAACCCGCCGTCCACCGGAATCGCCGTGCCGGTCACGAAATCCGACCCCGGCCCAGCCAGGAACACCGCCACCCCGGCGAGATCCGCCGGCACGCCCCAGCGCCCGGCGGGGGTGCGCGCCACCACCCGATCGTGCAGGCCCTCCACCTGGCGGCGCGCGGTGCGGGTCAGGTCGGTGTCGATCCAGCCCGGCAGCACCGCGTTCACCTGGATGTCGTCCTTCGCCCAGGCGGTGGCCAGCGCGCGGGTCATCTGCACGATGCCGCCCTTGCTGGCGGCATAGGGCGTGGCGTAGGGCGCGCCGAACAGCGACATCATCGAGCCGATGTTGATCATCTTGCCGCCACCCGCCGCGACCATCGCCGGATAGGCGGCCTGGGAACAAAGGAACGCGCCGGTCAGGTTGGTGTCCAGCACCTCCCGCCATTCCGCTTCCGTGTAGTCCTGCGGCATCTTGCGGATCGCGGTGCCGGCGTTGTTCACCAGGATATCCAGCCGACCGAACCGCGCTACCGTCTGCTCCACCAGCGCGCGGCAGTCGGCGGCGCGGGTGACGTCTCCGGCAACGAATTCGGCGCGCGCGCCGAGGCCGGCGAGCTCCGCCAGCGCCGTCTCCGCCTTCGCCGCATTGCGCCCGGCCAGCGCGAGACTCGCCCCGGCCTGGGCCAGCCCGTGCGCCATGCCGAGGCCGATGCCGCCGTTGCCGCCGGTGACGAGGGCGACTTTTCCCGTGAGATCGAACAACCGCATGTGGCGCTCCTGTGCGCGAGGGGAGCGATCAGTCTGCGCGGGCGCTCCGCGGTGCTCAACCCCGGCCGGCGCGGCGCTTGCCCCCGGCCGCCAATCATCGTCTCATGCGGCCCAGGGGAAACACGCAAGGACGGGCGATGGCGCAGATCGTGCTGGTACATGGGGCCTATCAGGGCGGCTGGATCTGGCGCGACGTTGCGGCTGCCTTGCGTGCCAAGGGCCACGAGGTCTGCGCCCCCACGCTCGACGGCTGCGCCGAACGCGCCGGCAGCCTGCGCGCGGGCATCACCACGGAAACCCACGCCGCGGAACTCGCCGCCCTGCTGTTCTACCAGGACCTTCAGGACGTCACCCTGGTCGGCACCAGCACCGGCGGCATGGCGATCTGCCGCGCCGCCGAGAGCGCCGCCGCGCGGGTCGGCCGGCTGGTGTTCGCCGACGCGCTGGCGCTGCTGCCGGGCGAGGCGGTGAGCGGCATCGTCGCCCGCCCCAGCGCGATCACCACCGACCTGGCCACCGGCCCATCCCGGGCGGACGCGGAAGGCCGGCTGTTCGCCGATCTCGATCCCGCGACCCGCGCCTTCGCCCTGGCGCGCACCACGCCGCATCCGCGCGCGGTGCTGGAAGCCCCCGTCATGCTGGATGGGTTCTGGGATCACCCGTGGAACGCAACGGTCGTCCGCTGCAAGCGCAGCGTCAACCCGCCGGAGTCGCACCAGCGCCGCACCGCCGACCGGCTGCGCGCGCGCTATCTGGAGTTCGACACCGGGCACTACCCGATGCTGAGCCAGCCGCGCGAACTCGCCCGCCTGATCGCCGGCTGATCCCTGCCGTTCTGTGGCCGCAAGAAGGAACCGCCCCATGCTCGACCCCGCCCGCGCCCGCCCCCAACCCACGCCGGAGACCCAGCATTTCTGGGACGGCACGAAGGCCGGGGAGCTGCGGCTGCAACGCTGCGACGCCTGCGCCAAGGTCTATTTCCCGCCGCGCCCGTTCTGCCCCGGCTGCGCGTCCCGCGCCGTCACGGTGTTTCCCGCCAGTGGCAAGGGCACGCTCTACAGCTACGTGATCCACCATCGCAAAGTGCCCGGCTTCACGCCGCCCTATGCGATCGCGGTGGTGCAGCTGGACGAGGGGCCACGGATGATGACCAACATCATCGACTGCCCGCAGACGCCGGAGGCGCTGGAACTCGACATGAAACTGGAGGTCGCGTTCGAACCGCTCGACGAGACGATCACGCTGCCCCTGTTCCGCCCGGCGAAAGGCTGATCCGATGACCCCGAAAACCGTTGCCGTCGTCGGCGCCGCCGAGACCACCGATCTCGGCACCATCCCCGGCATGAGCCAGATCCAGCTGCACGCTGACGCGGCGCTGAACGCGATGGCCGACGCCGGGCTGAAACCGTCGGACATCGACGGCATCGCCACCGCGGTGGAAACCCCGCCGATGATGGCGCATTACCTCGGCATCACGCCGTCCTGGGTCGATGGCACCTCGGTCGGCGGCTGCTCGTTCATGATCCATGTGCGCCACGCCGCCGCGGCGATCGCGTCGGGCCTGTGCAAGACGGTGCTGATCACGCATGGGGAGAGCGGCAAATCCCGCGTCGGTCAGCCCGCCCGCAGCGTGGCGGCGTCGTCGCTGGCGGGCCAGTTCGAACAGCCGTTCGGCCCGATGGGACCGCCGTCTTTGTTCCCGATCCCGGTGCTGCGCTACATGAAGACCTACGGCGTGACGCACGAACAGCTCGCGATGGTCGCGGTGGTGCAGCGCGAATGGGCGGCGAAGAACTCGCGCGCGACGTTCCGTACCCCGATCACGGTCGAGGACGTGCTCAATTCGCGCATGATCGCCTATCCGTTCCGGCTGCTGCAATGCTGCCTGGTGACCGACGGCGGCGGCGCGCTGATCCTGACTTCCGCCGACCGCGCGAAGGATTTCCCGCGCAAGCCGGTCTATATCCTCGGCACGGGCGAAAGCGTGGAAACGCCGATGGTGAGCCAGATGGAGGATTTCACCTCCTCCCGCGCCTTCCGCGTCGCCGGCCCGACCGCGTTCCGCGAAGCGGGGATCACGCACAAGGACGTGGATCACCTGATGATC
>JAJZVS010000172.1 GCA_021845555.1 Pseudomonadota bacterium | reverse complement strand
CGCGTTCACCGCGCGGGAATAGAGGAACATCGCCGCCACCGCCGTGACGGGTCCCTGCACGATCATCTGATAGACCGCTGCGCCCGGCGCCGCCACCGCCAGCCGTGACGGCAGCGCCAGCCACCACACCGGCAGGTAGAGCGGCGCGCCCCACAGGGACAGCGTGATCATCGCGTCCAGCGCGGGGATCGCCCACCGCCGCAGCAGCAGGGTGAAGGTGGCGAGGCACCCCACCGCCAGCAGGAACGCCAGGTCGCCCCGCCATGCCCCGGCCGCGTCGGCGCCGGCGCCGGAATCGATCCCGGTCAGCACGATCCCGGCGGCGATCACCGGCAGGACGGCGAGCTGGGTCCGCGGCACGCGCAGGCGGAACAATCCCGCCCCGAGCAGCGCGGTGGCGATCGGCAGCCCGCCGAACAGGATCACCGCCCCGTGCGCCACCGGCGCCAGGCTGAACCCGACATAGGCGCCGAGCGGAAAGCCGAACGCCGACAGCGCCACCAGCACGGCGGCGCGGTGCGGCTTCAGGCGCGGCACCCCGCGCCAGGCCAGCAGCGGCAGCACGCCCAGGAAAGCGCCGCTGTAGCGCAACGCCGCCACATCCCAGGGCGTGAGCGCCTGGCGCACGGACATCCGGCCGGAAATCTGGAACGCGAGCCAGATCAGCAGTACCAGGAAGGCGCAGAGCCAGCCGATCCGCCGCTCGCGCGCCGCCGCATCGGCGCCGGCGGCCAAGGGGGTGGCCAACGGGGCGGCCGAAGGGGAGAGAGAGGTCATGGCGGCAGGCAAACACGCCCCGCCCGGCCGGAGAAGCGATCCGGCCGCATGGCCGATCAGCGGCCGGTCCGCGCGCCGGCGGCGGCCGGGACGCGAAGACCGGCGGTTGATTCCATTTTTGATTGTATGATTGACACTCGCGACCGTATGATGCGTCCCGTAACCGAAGCGGACGAGACCATCGCGATCCGCTCGTGCTGTCGCGACCAAGCAGGGGGGGAGGACCGTCGCGGCGCCCGCGTTCCCTGATCCGGACCTCTCCCATGAGGCCGCGGACACCGGGGACGTTTTGCGTTGCGGACGAAGCGCCCCCGCCGGGCGGGTCGCTGGTCGGAGAGGGATCGGGCCGCCTTGCCGGCGGCCGGGTAACGCGAATCTCCGATCCGACCGGGCTTTGCCCGGTCTTCGCCGGATCGGCCCGCGCGCGGGCGATCCTCGTGCTTGCAACAGGCGGATCGCAACCGCCGCCGTTCCTGAAGGAGAGCGAAGCAGCGTGGCCGCCAAAGGCCGCCACAGAGGGAGAACGTCCATGAAAGTAACGACCCGTCGCCGGGCCCTGCAACTCGGGGCTGCCGCGACCGCCCTGCCGCTGGTGCATATCCGCACCGCCGGCGCCGCCGGCAAGGTGAAGATCGCCTTCTGGGACCATTGGGTGCCCGGCGGCAACGACATCATGAAAAAACAGGTCGATGCCTGGGCGGCCAAGAACCATGTGGCGGTGGAAGCCGACTTCATCACCGGCAACGGCGGCAAGCTGCAGCTGACCGGGGTGGCCGAATCGCGCGCCGGCGCGGGGCATGACGTGTACACCTTCTACAACTGGGACGTGTACAACCTCCACCAGTACCTCGCGCCGGTCGATGACGTGATGAAGGACCTGATCGCCAAGAACGGCGCGGTCGATCCGACCGCGGAGTATCTGGCGAAACAGAACGGCCACTGGATCGGCATTCCGACCAGCACCGGCACCCAGAACAAGCCCCCGTGCGGGCGGATCAGCTGGCTGCGCGCGCACGGCTTCGACCCGGTGGCGGCCTATCCGGTGAAGCCGGAGCATACCAAGATGCAGGACGCGTGGACCTACGACCTGCTGCTGAAGCTGGCCGGCGAGGCGCACAAGGACGGCATGACCTTCGGCATGGGCTGCGGCGGGGCGAACAACACGGATGCCATCGATCAGGTGGGCGCGATGTTCCATGCCTTCGGCGCCAACGTGGCGGACCGGAGCGGCAAGATCCTGCTCGACAGCCCCGAGATGCACGCAGCCCTGGAGTATTGCGCCAAGCTGGTGAAGTCGCTGCCGCCGGATGCGCAGGCCTATGACGATGCCTCCAACAACCGTGCCCTGATCTCCGGCAAGAGCGCCTTGATCTTCAACCCGCCGTCGGCCTGGGCGGTCGCCAAGCGGGACGCGCCGAAGGTAGCCGAGGATTGCTGGACCTTCTCCGCCCCGGTCGGGCCGAAGGGGCGCTTCGTGCCGACCGCGACGTTCTTCTGGGGCATCTGGCACTTCAGCAAGAACCAGGCGGCGGCGAAGGAACTCGTCACCTACCTGATGGAGCATCCGCAGGTACAGGAGCGGGACAACACGGTGTTCGGCTACGACATCCCGCCGTTCGCCGGGCTGCTCGACTTCAAGATCTGGGAGACGGCCGGGCCGCCCGTCGGCACCAACTACAACTACCCGATCCGCCCGTGGCACGACGCGCGTTCCAGCCTGACCGCCTCGGAGGCCGAGCCGCGCGTGGCGGTGCAGGTGTACCAGAGCGCCATGCACACCGGCATGGTGGCGCGGCTGAAGTCCGGCCGGTCGATCAAGGAGGTGCTTGCCTGGGCCCATAACCAGATGGACGGATTCATGCACTGAGTGACGGCCCGGGGGGCGTGGTGCCGAGCGTGGTGCGGGGCCTTGCGCGTGGCGCAGGACGGCATTGCGCTCCCCCGGCCAAGTCGCTAGCGTCGTGGGAACGGCGCGTTTGCGATTTGGAAAGCGAGACGCGGCGATCGGTGGGGCCGGTTCGGGCCTTACCGCGGTGTCTGCACCCGAAGCGGGGACAACCCGACGGGTATCCGGACACGGCCGGGATCGGCCGTGCCCGTTCCTGGCCACGAGGGGAATCGTCCATCGGAATCCTGCGGCTTCGTGCGATCCCCCCCTCTGATCAACTGGCTTTTCGTGCCGGCGCGTGCCGGCTTCTTGAGAGAAAGCCACGGCCCAAGTGCTGGCGGCAGGAGGAGGGGTAGGCATGGCTGATGGCTCAACCGTACCGGTGCAAGTCCTGGGGTCCGGACGTGTCGCCGATCGCCGCGCCGGCGGCATGCGCCGCTTCGCGCGCCGCCGCAGCACCATCGCTTTCATGCTCGCCCTGCCGCTGATCCTGCTGATCGCCGGGCTGGTGATCTATCCGGCGATCTACGCGATGTGGCTCAGCACGCTGAACCGCAAGATGACGGCGTTCATCGGACTCGCCAATTTCCGCTTCCTGCTGCACCGCGACACGTTCCAGCTGGTGGTCTTCCAGAGCTGCCTGTTCGCCATCACCGCGGTGATCTTCAAGGCGCTCATCGGCTTCGTGCTGGCGCATCTGATGCACAACATCTCCGGTCCGTCGCAACGCATCTGGCGCGGCCTGCTGCTGGTGCCGTGGGTGATTCCGCTGGCGCTGTCCACCCTGACCTGGTGGTGGATGTTCGACCCGAGCTACTCCTCGCTCAACTGGATCCTGAACCAGCTCGGCTTCGCCTCGGTGCCCTGGCTCGGCGTCGGCTGGATCGCGCGGTTCTGCACCATCCTGGTGAACGTCTGGTACGGCACGCCGTTCTTCATGATCATGTATCTGGCGGCGCTGAAATCGGTGCCCGAGCAGCTGTACGAAGCCGCCTCGATCGACGGCGCCAGCGCGCTGCAGAAGCTGCGCTTCGTCACCCTGCCGATGATGCGCAACATCATCTCGATCACCGTGCTGTTCAGCCTGATCGTCACCTTCGGCGATTTCGATATCGTGCGCATTCTCACCAACGGCGGCCCGCTCGACATGACCCAGATTTTTGCCACCTACGCCTTCCAGGTCGGCATCCAGTCGGGCGACATCCCGCTCGGTGCCGCGGTCAGCCTGTTCATGGTGCCGATCCTGGCGGTGGGCGCCTACTTCATCCTGCGCGGCGTGACCCGCCGCAGCGCGGAGATCGGGGCATGAGCGCGACCACCGTCGGCGGGGCGGCGCCACGGCCGCGGCTCGCCAACCGCAAGACGCACCGCAAATGGGCACTGTGGGGCAGCTACACGGCACTGACGGTGTTCGTGATCGGCTTCCTCACGCCGCCGTTCTACACCATCATGACCAGCCTCAAGACCTCGGCGGAGATCGGCGCCGAGAAGGGGAACCCCTGGTACGCGCACCATCCGACGCTGGAAAACTTCTGGTGGCTGATCACCTACCCGGCGTTCCGGCGCTACTACCTGAACTCGGTCATCGTCACGGTGCTGGTGGTGGCGATCAGCATGGTGATCTCGGTGCTCGCCGCGTTCAGCCTGGCGCGGATGGGCTTCCGCGGCAGCAAGACGCTGGCAACCGGGGTGTTCCTGACTTACCTCATCCCGCAGTCGCTGCTGTTCATCCCGCTGTTCCAGATCATCGGCTGGCTCGGGCTGATCAACAGCTTCTGGTGCCTGGTGCTGATCTACCCGACGCTCGCGGTGCCGTTCTGTACCTGGATCATGATCGGCTATTTCAGCTCGATCCCGAAGGAACTCGACGAAGCTGCGCTGATCGACGGGGCGGGGTACCTGCAGATGCTGTGGCGCATCTTCATCCCCGTCGCGATGCCCGGCATCATCGCCGCCACCATCTTCGCCTTCACGGTCAGCTGGGGGAACTTCATCTACCCGCTTGCTTACCTGTACACTTCCAGCCAGGAGGTGCTCACGGTCGGCATCATCAGCGACCTGATCCGCGGGGACGTGTTCGAGTGGGGCAAGATCATGGCGGCCAACCTGCTCGCCTCCGCCCCGCCGATCATCATCTACGCCTTCCTGATGGACTATTACATCGCCGGCCTGACGGCTGGCGCAACGAAAGGCTGAGGGAACCGTCATGGCAGAAGTCTCGTGCCGCAAGGTCGTCAAGGTCTACGAAGGCGGCGTGCAGGCGGTGAAGGGCATCGACCTGGAAATCGCCGATCAGGAGTTCGTGGTCCTGGTGGGACCGTCGGGCTGCGGCAAATCCACCACGTTGCGCATGATCGCCGGGCTGGAGGAAATCTCCGACGGCGAGATCTGGATCGGCGGCGACGTCGTGAACGACGTGCCGCCGCGCGACCGCGATATCGCCATGGTGTTCCAGAACTACGCGCTCTATCCGCACATGAGCGTGTTCGACAACATGGCCTTCGGTCTCAAGCTGCGGAAATTCCCGAAGGACGAGATCAAGCGCCGGGTCGATGAAGCCGCGCGCATCCTTGACATCCAACCGTTGCTCGAACGCAAGCCCAAAGCCCTGTCGGGCGGGCAGCGCCAGCGCGTGGCGATGGGCCGCGCCATCGTGCGCAATCCCAAGGTGTTCCTGTTCGACGAGCCGCTGTCGAACCTGGACGCCAAGCTGCGCGTGCAGATGCGCACCGAGATCAAGAAGGTGCACCAGACGGTGCGCACCACCACGGTCTATGTGACGCACGACCAGGTGGAGGCGATGACCCTGGCCGATCGCGTGGTGGTGATGAACCAGGGCATCATCGAACAGATCGGCACGCCGAACGACCTCTATCACCATCCGGTCACGCGCTTCGTGGCCGGCTTCATCGGCAGCCCGGCGATGAACTTCCTGCCGGTACGAATGGAGGACGTGGGTGGCACGCCCAGCGTCCGGGTCACCGACAAGATCGCCCTGCCGATCCCTGCGGAGCGGGTCGCCCGCTACGCGCCGCACAAGGGCAAGCAAATGGTGCTAGGCCTGCGCCCGGAACACATGTTCGACTATCATGAGTCCGACAGCAAGCCCGGCTTCGCGCGACTCGATGCGCTGGTCGATGTGGTCGAGCCGATGGGCATGGAAACCATGGTGCACTTCTTCATTGACGGCACGCCGATCTGCGCCCGCTGCGAACCGACCACGCCCGCCGCGCCGGAGAAAGTGCTGCCGCTCATGGTGGATCTGAACCATATGCACCTGATGGAAGCCGACTCCGGCAAGGTGGTCTGACCCCGCGCGTCCGGCCGCACCCGGCGGCGGCCTTGTTTCCGCCGCAGCCGGGCGCTACCCACCCGCGCAGCCAAGCGAAAAGGGGGTTCCGGTGCCGCGCGTCATCCGTCCGGTCATGCTGCTGATTCTCGACGGCTTCGGTTGGCGGGAAGACCGTGCCGACAACGCCGTCGCGTTGGCCCGCAAGCCCAATTTCGACCGGCTCTGGGCCGGTTGCCCGCATGCCTTGCTGCGCACCTCCGGCGAGGACGTCGGCCTGCCGGCCGGGCAGATGGGCAACTCCGAAGTCGGCCACATGAACATCGGCGCCGGCCGGGTGGTCATGCAGGACCTGCCGCGGATCTCCCGCGCGATGGCGGACGGCGCGATCGCCCGCGCCCCCGCTCTGCAGGACCTGATCGCGGCGCTCCAGCGCTCCGGCGGCACCTGCCACCTGATGGGCCTGGTTTCTCCCGGCGGGGTGCATTCGCACCAGGACCACGCCGCCGCGCTCGCCGCCCTGCTGCACGCCGCCGGCGTGCCCACCGTGCTGCACGCGTTTACCGACGGACGCGATACCCCGCCGCAATCCGGCGCCGAGGACCTGGCCCGCCTGCGTGCCGCGCTGCCCGCAGCGGTGCCGATCGCCACCGTCGGCGGGCGGTATTTCGCCATGGACCGCGACCACCGCTGGGACCGCGTCACCCAGGCCTACAACGCCCTGGCCGAGGCCAAGGGCGCCCGCTTCGCCACCCCCGCCGCGGTGATGGCCGCCGCCTATGCCGCCGGCACGTTCGACGAGTTCGTACCCCCCGCCGTGATCGGGGACTACCGCGGCATGCGCGACGGCGACGCCCTCCTGTGCTTCAACTTCCGCGCCGACCGGGTGCGCGAACTTCTGGCCGCGCTGCTCGATCCCGCGTTCGACGGCTTCCCCCGCCCGCGCACGCTGCACTTCGCCGCTGCTGCCGGCATGACGCAATACAGCACCGATCTCGACCGGTTTCTGACGACGCTGTTTCCGCCGGAACAACTCGACCACCTGCTCGGCCAAGTGGTCGCGGAGGCCGGGCGCACCCAACTGCGGGCGGCGGAAACCGAGAAATACCCGCACGTCACCTATTTTCTCAACGGCGGCAGGGAAACCCCGTTTCCCGGCGAGGACCGCATCATGGTGCCGTCCCCGAAAGTCGCCACCTACGACCTGCAACCGGAAATGTCGGCCGCCGAACTGACCGACAAGGTCGTGGCGGCGATCACCTCGGCCAAATACGACCTGATCGTGATGAACTACGCCAACCCCGACATGGTCGGCCACACCGGCAGCCTGCCGGCTGCGATCCGCGCGGTGGAAACGGTCGATACCGGCCTCGGCCGCATCGCGGAGGCCATCACCGCCCAAAACGGCGCCCTGCTCGTCACCGCCGACCACGGCAACTGCGAACTGATGCGAGACCCCGAAACCGGCGGCCCCCACACCTCCCACACCACCAACCCCGTCCCCGTGCTGCTGCTCGGCAGCACCGCAACCAGCCTCGCCCCAGGCCGCCTCGCCGACATCGCCCCCACCCTGCTCGCCCTGATGCAGCTGCCCCAACCCCCCGAAATGACCGGCACCAGCCTGATCCGCCCAGCCACCCAGGACCCGCGCGACTGATCTCCGAGCGGCGGGTGCGGGACGGCCGACAGCAAGGCCAGGAGGGCTTTGCCCCCCTGGACCCCCCACCAGGGGACAGGTCCCCTGGACCCCTCCGACGGCTTCGCCAGGAAGGGGGCGCGACCGTGCCCTCGCGTTGGTCCGTGTTGCGCCCCCTTCCTGGCGAAGCCCCCCAGGGTTCCAAGGGCTCAGCCCTTGGCGGGGGTCCAGGGGGCAGCGCCCCCTGGCCTTGCTGTCCTCCGTCCCGCCCCCGCTCCCTGACGATCACCCGCGCGGTCCTGGTCGGTCTGATCGGGATCATCCTGGGGCTGGTCGTGCCGGCGGTCGGGGTAGCGGCGCCGGGCGATGTTGGCGCGGCCAGGCTGCGGATCGAGCGGGCGGAGCGCGCGCGGGCGGCGGCGGAGGCGCGGCGGCGGGCGGCGGC
>JAJZVS010000171.1 GCA_021845555.1 Pseudomonadota bacterium | reverse complement strand
ACTCCCGTCCAACCTGTGGCTGCGCCGCTACCGCGTGCGGGTGCACGGAAGGCCGGACCCGGCCGCGCTGGCCGCGCTGGCGCACGGGATCACGGTGGAGGGCGTGCGCTACGGCGCGATCGAGGCTGGTCTGGACGCGGTGAAGGGGGAGAACGCCTGGTTGACCGTGAGCCTGCGCGAGGGCCGCAACCGCGAGGTGCGGCGGGTGATGATCGCGCTCGGGTTGAAGGTGAGCCGGCTGATCCGCGTGGCCTACGGCCCGTTCCAGCTCGGCAACCTGCCGCGCGGCGCGGTGGAGGAGGTGCAGGCGCGGGTGCTGCGCGACCAGTTGCCGCGGGAGGAATGACCTGTCCCGTCGCCGGCGCGTCGTGCTAGAATGCTCCGCTGTTTTGAGGACGCCGCGGGCAGGCTGCTTCCCGCCCCGAGGCGAGAGGAGACGATCATGCTGGCTGCGATCGAGGTTGATATCGACGCGGAGGGGCGGATTCGACCGCGCAATCCGATCGAGAAACTGCCGGTCGGCCGGGCGCTGGTGATCCTGCTGCCGGACGGCACGGAGGACGGTCTCGTCCTGGCCGAGCCGGCGCTGGCCGAGGACTGGCTGCGTCCCGAGGAGGAAGCGGCATGGGCCCATTTGCAGCCGGCCAGATAGCGCTGCTGCCATTCCCGTTTTCCGATCTCACGCGCAGCAAACTCCGACCGGCCCTTCTGCTTGCGCCGGTCGGGCGCGGCGACTGGATCGCCTGCCAGATCACCAGCAATCCCTACGCCGATCCGCACGCGATCACCCTGGAAGGCGCCGCCTTCGCCGAAGGTGGGCTGCACCGGGTGAGCTTCGCCCGCCCCGGCAAGCTCTTCACCGCGCATGAAACCTTGTTCGAGGGGGTGGCCGGCCGGCTGCACCGGGAAATGCTGAACGTGGCGCGGGAGGCCGTGGTGGTGCTGATCCGGGAACCGCAGGCGGAACGCTGACGTGCGCCGCAACGACCCCGGGCACCCCGCGCCGGATCGACCACCGCGCCGGCCATGGCCCCACTGATGAACGGTCTTGCCCGCCCGCTGTATATCGGCAGCGAAATCTACCGCCATTCCAGCTACGGGCCGAAGCATCCGCTGGCGGTGCCGCGGGTTTCGGTCTGCACCGACCTCTGCCGCGCGCTGGGCTGGCTGCCGGACGAAGCGTACCACGAGGCGCCGATGGCGACCGCGGCCGAACTCGCCCGCTTCCATGACCCCGCCTATCTCGCCGCGCTGCGCCACGCCGAGGCGACGCAGACGGTTTCCGCCGAAGACCGCGCGCGCTACCGCCTGGGCGCCGAGGGCAACGCGATCTACCCGGAGATGTATCGCCGCCCGGCGATTTCGGCCGGTGGCGTGCTACTGGCGGCGAAGCTGACCGCGGCGGGCGGGATCGTCCACTGCCCCGGCGGCGGCACGCATCATGGCAGGCGGGACCGGGCATCGGGGTTCTGCTTCGTCAACGATCCGGTGCTGGGGCTGCTCGCCTGGCTCGATCAGGGGCTGGAACGGATCGTCTATCTGGATATCGACGCGCATCACGGCGACGGGGTGCAGGACGCGTTCCACGCCGATCCGCGCGTGCTGACGATCAGCGTGCACGAGGCCGGGCGCTGGCCGTTCAGCGGCGCCGCCGAGGATCGGGCCGGCGGGGCGGCGCGCAATTTCCCGGTGCCCGAAGGCTGCAACGACAGCGAGTTCCGCCTGCTGCTGGAAGCCGCGGTGCTGCCGCTGATCGCGGCGTTCCGGCCGCAGGCGATCATGGTTCAGGCCGGCGCCGACGCGCTGGCGGAGGACCCGCTGGCGCGGCTGGCCCTGTCCAACAACGCGCATCGCACCACGGTGGCCGCGGCGATGGGGCTGGCGCCGCGGCTGGTCGTGCTGGGCGGCGGCGGCTACAACCCCTGGACCGTCGGGCGCTGCTGGGCCGGCCTCTGGGGCGAGCTGAACGGCTTCGCCCCGCCGGACCGTCTGCCTCCCGCGGCCGAGGCGGTGCTGCGGGCGCTCCGGTTGGACCGCGCCGCCGGACGCGCCCCGCCCGAACACTGGTTCACCACCTTGCGCGACGCGCCGCGCGAGGGTCCGGTGCGCCATGAGATCCGCGCCCTGGTGGCGCTGGCCCTGAAGGAGAGCTTGCTCGCATGAACCGCCGCACCCTGCTTGCCCTGTTGGCCGCCGCCCCGTTTGCCGGTCTTCCGGCGGCTGATGCCCAGACCGCCGAGCCGAAGGGGCCGCAGCCGGTCCTGCCGAAAGAAAAGCTTACGATCGTCACCAAGGACGGGGTCAAGCACGTCTTCGACGTGGAGATGGCGTCCACCCCGGCCGAGCAGATCACCGGGCTGATGTTCCGTACCGCGGTGCCGGCGGACGGCGGGATGCTGTTCGTCTGGCCGAAACCGATCGTCTCGCGCATGTGGATGAAGAACACGCTGGTGCCGCTCGACATGGTGTTCATCCGCGCCGACGGCACGATCGATTCGATCATCGAAAACACCGTGCCGCACTCCCTGCGCGTGCTGGCGAGCCACGGGCCGGTGACGGCGACGCTGGAACTGGCCGGCGGCACCACGGCGCGGCTCGGGATCGTGGTGGGGGACAAGGTCGAAGGGGCGGGGTTCCACCCGAAGGGATAGGCGGCCCCCCTCGCCCCTGACATCCGCCCCGCCCCGGCCTATCCTCCGCCGCGTCCGAACCCGGAGGACCCCATCATGCTCAACCCCGTCTCCCCCCTGCCGCTGAAGGACCCCACGCTCTTCCGCCAGGCCAACTGCATCGACGGCAAATGGGTCCAGGCCGACAGCGGCCGCACCCTTTTGGTGCGCAACCCCGCCACCAACGAAGCAATCGGCGAGGTTCCCGCCCTCGGCGCGGCCGAAACCCGCCGCGCGATCGAGGCCGCGGCGCGCGCGTACCCCGCCTGGCGCGCGCTGCTGGCGAAGGAGCGCGGCGCGATCCTGCGCAAGCTGTCCGACCTGATGCTGGCCAATACCGACGATCTGGCGGTCATCATGACCGCGGAACAGGGCAAGCCGCTGTCGGAGAGCAAGGGCGAGATCGCCTATGCGGCCAGCTTCATCGACTGGTTCGCCGACGAGGGAAAGCGCATCTACGGCGACACCATCCCGCAGAACGCGCGCGGCCGGCGCATCCTGGTGCAGAAGGAGCCGATCGGCGTGTTCGCCGCGATCACGCCGTGGAACTTCCCCTCGGCGATGATCACCCGCAAGGCCGGGCCGGGCTGGGCCGCCGGTTGCACCGGGGTGATCCGCCCGGCCAGCCAGACCCCGTTCTCGGCGCTGGCGCTCGCGGTACTGGCCGAGCGCGCCGGAATGCCGCCCGGCGTGTGCAACATCATCACCGGACCATCGGGCGAGACCGGGGCGGAGCTCACGTCGAACCCGCTGGTGCGGAAACTGTCGTTCACCGGCAGTACCGAAGTGGGCGCCAAGCTGCTCGCGCAATGCGCGCCGACGATCAAGAAGACCAGCATGGAGCTGGGCGGCAACGCGCCGTTCATCGTGTTCGACGACGCCGATCTCGATGCCGCGGTGATCGGTGCGATGGCGAGCAAATACCGCAACACCGGGCAGACCTGCGTCTGCGCCAACCGCCTGCTGGTGCAGGACGGCGTCTATGACGCTTTCGCCGCCAAGCTGAAGGTCGCGGTCGAAGCGATGAAGGTCGGCAATGGCATGGAACCGGGCGTCGCGCAGGGCCCGCTGATCAACGCCGCCGCCGTGGCCAAGGTGGAGGAGCACATCGCCGATGCGACGAAGCGCGGCGCGACGGTGGTGACCGGCGGGCATCGCCACGCCCTGGGCGGCAATTTCTTCGAACCCACCCTGCTCGCCAACGTGCCGCACGACGCACTGATCTTCCGCGAGGAAACCTTCGGCCCGGTCGCACCGCTGTTCCGCTTCAAGACCGAGGAGGAAGCGATCCGGCTGTCCAACGACACCGAATTCGGCCTCGCCGCCTATTTCTACGCGCGCGACGTCGGCCGCATCTTCCGTGTCGCCGAGGCGCTGGAATACGGGCTGATCGGCATCAACGAGGGCATCATCTCCACCGCCGAGGCGCCGTTCGGCGGCATGAAGTCCTCCGGTCTCGGCCGCGAGGGGTCCAAATACGGGATCGAGGAGTATCTGGAGATCAAATACCTGGCGCTCGGCGGCATAGGGACCTGAAGGGGGCCGACGCACCGGGCACCGGGGACCTTGGCAGGCTCCACCTCGCGCTGACCGTCTTCGCCCCAATGGGTCGGAGAAGGAAGGTTACGGCGCGGTCGCGCAGCCAGAGGTCGCGACAGCATCACCCCGGCCGCGATCGGCAGGCCAGGCCGCAGCACGTGCCACGTCCGGACCGCAGCGCGAGGGCGAGCACCATCCGTGGCCGTTGCCATCCCGAGGCGCGGCGTGGTCTGCGTCATCCCGAGGAGAGTTGCCGGAACCCCGGCGCCTCCGGCGGCTCCGCCAGTTCCTCGGTGATGCTCGTCACCGCCGCCGCCGGCGGTCCGCGGCGGCACAGGCGGGCGAGTTCCTCCACCGCGTCCGTCTCCCCGGCGAGCAGCGCCTCCACCGCGCCGTCGGCGCGGTTGCGCACCCAGCCGGACACGCCGAGCGCATCGGCGCGCGCCGCCAGCCAGTGGCGGTAGCCGACGCCCTGCACCCGGCCGGTGATGACCAGCAGCTTCGCCGTCATTGTTCGCCCGGCTCGCGCGCGAGCGCCAGCACCCGCGCCGCCAGGGCGATCTCGGCGGCGATCGCCTGCCGCCGCGCCGCCGCCGCGGCGTCCTCTCCCCAGAGTTCGGCCTGGTAGATCTCGTCCAGCGCGCCGAGCGTGTGCGCCGCCGCCGCATCCAGCCGCCCGGCGGCCAGCGCGAGGCCGAGCACCAGGCTGCCGGTGGCCGGCACCGCCAGGCCAAGCGCCGCCAGGCCGAGCGAATCGAAGCCCGCCACCGCCTCGCGCAGCACCGCGATCGCGTCGCGGTGCTGGCGCAGCGGCGTCACGCCGATCCCCACCCGCAGGCGCGCGCCATGCGCCTCGGCCGCCCACTCCAGCCAGGGCTGCCAGGATTCCTCCTGGCGACGCACCAGCGATTCTGGGGCTTCGGCGCGAAAGCACAGCAGATCGCTCTCGCCGTAGCGGGCGATGGCATCGATCGTCGGCCAGGGGTCGGGGGCGATGCGTTCCTGCGCGGTGCCGGCGATCCGGGTCAGCGGCGTGTCGGCGAACGACATCTCCCCGCCCTTGGCGCCGCCGGCGGCCTGCCATTCCGCGGCGATCGCGCGGGCCAGCGCCGCCGGGCCGACGTGAAGCGCGGCGCCACCCGGCAGGCGCACGGTCTTGCCGTCGAGCAGGATGGTGTGGCCCGCCGGTGTGGCGACGACCTCGGCGTGATCCCAGAAACGCTTCATCCGGCCTTCTCGGTCAGTGGAACAACTGCTTCAACAGGTTGGCGGGGTTCGGCACCGCGGGCTTCTGCCCGGCCGCCGGTGCCGTGGGCTGCGCCGCCGGCGTGGCTGCCGCGGGCGGCGGGGTCTGGCCGCGCGCCAGGGCGAGCGCCTGCGGGCAGGCCAGCACGGCGGATTGCGACTGCCCCGGCAACAGGCCCTCGGGCAGCGCGCCGCCGAGCTTGCCGCCGAACAGGGTGATGGCCTGGCTTACCCCGGCGGCCGCCGTGCTCGCGCTGATCCCGACATGCGGGCTGGTGAAGGGGCCCGTGACGGCGGCCGGAACCTCGATCCCGCTGCCGCCGACCCGGCCCTGAACGGCCAAGTGCAGATCGAGCGTCTCCGGCCCCAGCGCCAGCGTCCCGCCGCCGCCAATGGTGGTCAGGGTGGAGGAGAACAGGAACGGGTCGAGCTTCGCCACCCCCTGATGCGCGTTCAATCGCAGCGCCAGGCAGCGGATCTGGCTGTTGCCGCCGGCGCCGCCCTGGCCGAGCAGGCCGGCCGGGTTGGCCGCGGCGGCGACCTTGCCGAACAACTGGTCGATCAGCCGGTTGTCGATCTCCCCGCCGCTCATGCTCATCGCCATCACGCCGTTCAGCCCGGCGGCGATGGCGTGCGGGCTGGTCCCGGCGCCGTGCAGGTCGGCGTCGATCGCCACCGTGCCGCTTGCGTAGCCCGGCTTGCCGGCCATCGCCAGCAGCGAGGCCAGCGCCACCCCCGGCGCGTGCAGCGTGAGCGCGACCGGCGGGGCCGCTTGCGCGGCGTCCACCGCGAGGGTCATCGCCAGCTTCCCGGCCGGCGGCGTGGCGGTGAAGGGATCGAGCCGCAGCCGCCCGCTGGTCAGCACCAGATGCCCGGCGACGGCGTGCCAGGTCTCGCCCCCGGTGCGCAGCGTGGCCACCGAGAAGCGCACGTCGGCATTGGCGAGGCGCAGCAGGGCGAAGGGCAGCGGGGTATCGGAGAACAGCTTCCCACCGGCCGGCGCCGCCGCCGGCTTGGCCGCCGGCGGGGCGCCCTTCGCGCCGGCGGCGGGGGCCATGCCGAGGGCCGCGCGCAGCGCGTCGGCGTCGATCAGGCTGGAGGTGAGGTCGGCGGTCAGCGCGGGCGGCTTGCCCGCTTTCGCGGTCAGGCTGCCGGCGAGGTTGGCCTGCGGCAGGGTCAGCGTCATGTCGCGCAGCGTGACGCCCTGGCTCAGGCTGCCCGCCTCGGTCAGTTTCGCCTTGAAGGCGATCTGCTTCAGCGCCGGCAGCTTGCGCCCGGCCAGCGGCGAGAACGCACCGAGATCGGGGATGGCGGCGCCGACCGCCAGATCGAGGCCGGTCAGCCTGGCGGGATCCGCGATGGCGCCCTTGGCGGTGAAACTGCCGCCGGCCGCCTCGGCGGACACATCGATCGGGAAGGGGCGGCCGGGCTTGCCCGACAGCAGCGCCGCCGGCGCGCCCAGCGACGCGGTCAGTTGCAGCGGCGCGCCGGCATAGGTTCCGCTGGCGGTGGCCCGCATCGGCTGGTCGAGCGCGGGGGCCGACACGTCGAGCCCGCTCAGCACCAGGCCGGGCGCAGTGGCGGACAGGTCGGACCGGCCGACCCGCAGCGTCAGCGCCGAGACCGCGGGCAGCGCCGCGCCGGTATCGGCGACCTGGGCGTTCAGCACGACCTGCCGCAAGGCCGGCAGCTTCACGCCGGGCAGCAGCGGCTGCAAGGCGGCGAGGTCGGGGATGCTGCCCCTCACCGCCAGCTTGTAGCCGTGCGCGGCCAGCGGCTGGGCGATCGTGCCGTCGACGGCCAGCTTGGCGCCGGCGGCGGTCAGGTCCGCCCGCACCGGCCATGGCGTGGTGGCGGCGGCATCCTGCAGGCGGGAGAGCGGGCCGGTCTGGCCCGACAGCGTCACCGTGACCTTGTTCACCGCGACATTGGCGGTCAGATGCACCGGCGCGTCCGGCCCGGCCGCCTGCACGCCCAAGCGCTGCACCGCGACCTCGGTCAACTTGCCGGTGGCGTCGTCGCGGTAGCCGATTTTTCCGTTCTCGATCAGCAGATTGCCGATGAAGATCGACCCGTCGGCGGCGGGCTTACCCGGCGTGGGGGCGGGAGCGGGCGCCGGCGCGGGGGCGCTGTGCGGCGCGGCGGCCGGGGCGAAGCTCCAGTTCGTGGCCCCGGTTCTGGTCCGTTCCAACAGGATGTCCGGCCGTACCAGGTCCAGCTGGCTGATCGCGATCCGCCCGGAGAGCAGCGCCAGCAGATCGAGGCGCAGGCGCAGCGCCCCGATCGTCGCCATCTCGGGGCGGGAGAAGCCCGGCGGGTTGGCGAGCGCGACGTTGGTGGCCTGCAAGGTGGGATAGAGCGAGACCGCCAGCCCGATCGGGCCGGACAGGGTGAGCTCGCGCCCGGTGGCCTGGCGCACCGCGGCGACGATGCGCGGCTTGTACTGGTTCGGGTTGAAGGTGGCGACGAACACGCCGATGCCGGCCAGGACCAGGAGGACGACGGCAGCGAGCCCGAGCAGGACATACCGCAGGGCGCCTCGGCGCGGTTTGGCGGGATCGGTCATGGCGTGCTTCCTCGCGGCAGGACAGGGCGCGCAGCATAGGCCAATTCGTGGCGGAACGCAGGCGGCGCGCAGGTTCGTGACGTGCGCGTCGGTTATGCGTACCC
>JAJZVS010000170.1 GCA_021845555.1 Pseudomonadota bacterium | reverse complement strand
GAGGTCGCCGAAGTGGCCAAGGTTCGTCAGCACTGGTCTCGCTCCCGCGAATCGATGCCCGCATCGAATCGGAAGCCGCAGAACTTCGCAAGCCCGGACATGCAGGAGATGTGTGCATGTCGTAGGCTCAAGGCCGGCCATGATGGGGGGGCCAAGGTGCCGGGAAATCGACCCGTAACCAGGGAACGGTTCGCCCGATCGCCAGCGCACCGCCCGCACAAACCGGTTGCCTCGCCCCGGGCGCGTGTTCTATATCTGTTCCCACCCCCATGCCCGCCACCCCCCTCCTCACCCGCATGACCAGCCTGATCGCCTGGCTGGCCGAACGCATCGCCGGCCTGCCGGCGGGGGGCGATCGGGCGGGCCTGGAACCCTCACACGCCGGCGCCATGCTCGCCCGGCTGCGCCATCTGGCCGCCCGGTTCCGCGCCGTCGCCTCCACCCCGCTCCCGCCGCCGAGGCCGGCCGCCGGACCTCCCCCTGGGCCGCTCGAACCCAGATTCATCCCCACCCACAGCTTCCGCGTCGTCTCGGCGGACCCGCCGTCCGAACGCCGCGCGCTGCCCCGCGCCTGGCGCTGGCTGCTGCGGCTGGTTCCGCAACTCGCCGCCGGCCGCGCGCAGCTGGAAGACCTGCTGGCCGATCCCGCGACGCAGGAGACGCTGGCGGCCGATCCCCGGCTGGGGCCACTCCTGCGCCCGCTGGGCTGGATGCTCGGGGTGGATCGCGCGCTGCTGCCCGCTTCGCGCCGGCGGCGGCGGCCGGTGATCCTGGTGCCCGGCGGGCCCTCGGCGGCCGCGGCGGCGGCGGCCGACTACGCCGCCGCCCGGGCGAAGGCCACGTCCGGGGCGGATATCCTCGCGCTCTGTTGCGTGCCCGCCGCCGATCGCCGCGACCGTCGGCCGGTCTGGCGCGGGCGCGACCCGCTGGCGCCGCCGGAGCCGGCAAGAATCCCGGCCTGAGCGGGTCGGCGAGACGCATGCCGATATCGTTCTGATATCGATACTATGTGCCCGTTCCACCGGCAGTCGGCGGAACCCCCGCTCCGATCGCCCGGCGCGGCGCGCGATCCCCCCTCGCGGTCCAACCCCGCTTGCCTGTAGGATCGGGCGATGAACCAGGAGATCGCGCCCGAAACCCTGGCCCGCGCGCCGGCGGCGGCCACCGACCCCGACGCCGCGCCGCCGCCGATCGCGCCGGACAGCCCGGCGCGCTTCATCAACCGCGAGCTCTCCTGGCTCGACTTCAACCACCGCGTGATCGAGGAGGCGGAAAACCCCCGCCACCCGCTGCTCGAACGCCTGCGCTTCATCTCGATCAGCGCCTCCAACCTCGATGAGTTCTACTCGGTGCGGGTGGCCGGACTGGTGGGCCAGGCCAAGGCCGGCGTCACCGCCCCCGCCCCCGACGGACGCACCGCCGCGCGCCAACTGGTCGAGGTCGGGGAGCGCGCCGAGTCGCTGCTCGCAGAACAGCAGCGCGTCTGGACCGCGGTCCGCGCCCAACTGGCCGCGGCCGGTCTGCTCCTCGCCGAGGCTTCCAGCCTGGGGCGGGAGGATCACGCCTGGCTGGAAGCCTGGTTCATGGAGCGGGTCTTCCCGGTGCTGACCCCGCTCGCGATCGATCCGGCGCATCCGTTCCCGTTCATCCCCAACATGGGCCTCGTGATGGCGCTGCGCCTGCGCCACACCGCGGACGGCCAGGGCATGCGCGCACTGATCCCGCTGCCAGCGCAGGTGGAGCGCTTCGTCCGCCTGCCCGCCGGATCGGGCGGGATCATCCGCTTCGTCGTGCTGGAAGACCTGGTCGGGCTGTTCCTGCGCCGGCTGTTCCCCGGCTTCACCGTCACCGGCCAGGGCCTGTTCCGCCTGATCCGCGACACCGACGTGGAGTTCGAGGAAGAAGCCGAGGACCTCGTCCGCTCGTACGAGACCGCGCTCAAGCGCCGCCGCCGCGGGGTGGCGATCCATCTCGAACTCAGCGCCGACATGCCGCGCGAGCTCGCCGATCTGGTCGCCGCCGAACTCGGCGCGACGCCGGAGGAAACCTTCGTCCAGCACGGCATCCTGGGTGTCGCCGACCTGCGCCAGCTGATCGTGGACGACCGGCCGGACCTGCTGTTCCCACCCTATACGCCGCGCTTCCCCGAGCGCATCCGCGATTTCGCCGGCGACTGCTTCGCCGCGATCCGCGCCAAGGACATCATCGTCCACCATCCGTTCGAGAGTTTCGACGTGGTGGTGCAATTCCTGCGCCAGGCCGCGCTCGATCCGAACGTGATCGCGGTCAAGCAGACGCTCTATCGCACCTCGCGCGACAGCCCGATCGTGAAGGCGCTGATCGAGGCCGCGGAAGCCGGAAAATTCGTCACCGCCGTGATCGAGCTGCGCGCCCGCTTCGACGAGGAAACGAACATCCGCCTCGCGCGCACCCTGGAAGCCGCCGGCGTGCAGGTGGTCTATGGCTTCGCCGCGCTGAAGACGCATGCGAAGCTGTCGCTGGTGGTGCGGCGGGAGGGCGCGATGGTGCGCTCCTACGCGCATTTCGGCACCGGCAACTACCATCCGATCACCGCGCGCATCTACACCGACCTGAGCTTCTTCACCTGCGAGCCGGCCCTGACCCGCGACGCGGCGCGGCTGTTCAACTACCTGACCGGCTACGCGCGCCCGGAATCGATGGACGCGATCGCCTTCTCCCCGCTCACCCTGCGCCCGGCGCTGCTCGAACTGATCGAGCGCGAGATCGCCTTCGCCCATGCCGGCCGCCCGGCGGGCATCTGGCTCAAGCTGAACAGCCTGGTCGATGCCCAGCTGATCGACGCGCTGTATCGCGCCTCGGCCGCCGGGGTGTCCGTCATGGCGGTGGTGCGCGGCATCTGCTGCCTGCGCCCCGGCGTGCCCGGCCTGTCGGAGAACATCCGCGTGAAGTCGATCGTCGGGCGGTTCCTGGAGCACAGCCGCATCTGCGCCTTCGGCAACGGCCACAAGCTCCCCTCGCGGCTGGCGCGGGTCTATATCAGCTCGGCTGACTGGATGGAGCGGAACATGGACTGGCGGGTGGAAAGCCTGGTGCCGATCACCAACCCCACGGTCCACGCCCAGGTGCTGGACCAGATCATGGTGGTGAACCTGAAGGACACGATGCAATCATGGGAACTGCGCGCGGACGGCACCTGGCAGCGGGTGCCGCCGGGACGCAATCCGGTTTCGGCGCATGATTATTTCATGACGAATCCCTCGTTGTCGGGCCGCGGCTCGGCGCTGCACGGTCCCGCGCTGCCGCCCCCCGCCCGCCGTCCGGACCGCGGTCTCGAGGACTGAGATGGACCCGATTCCCGGCGCCGCCCCCCTCGCGCCGCGCTGCGCGGTGGTCGATCTCGGCTCCAACTCGGTGCGGCTCGTCGTCTATGACGGGCTCGGGCGCAATCCGGTGGCGGTGTTCAACGAAAAAGCCGTGTTGCGGCTCGGCCGCGGCCTGCAGGCGACCGGCCGGCTGAACGAAGGCGGCATGGAGCAGGCGTTCACCGTGATGCACCGCTACCACGCGGTGGCGCGCGCGATGCGCGCCGCGCCGATCGAGGTGCTGGCCACCGCCGCGGTGCGCGACGCGAGCAACGGTCCGGCCTTCGTCGCCACGCTGGGCGAACGCCTGCCGGGGATGACGATCCGGGTGCTGTCGGGCGCCGAGGAAGCGGAATATTCCGCCCTCGGCGTGCTGTGCGGCATCCCCGACGCGGAGGGCGTGCTGGCCGATATCGGCGGCGGCTCGCTCGAACTGGTGCGGCTCGCCGGCGGGCGGCACGACGCGGCGCGCACCCTCGGTCTCGGCGTGATCCGGCTCGCCGAGCGCGCCGGCGGCGATCCCGAGCGGGCGCGCGCGATCGTCGAGACCGAACTCGCCACCGTGCCCTGGCTTGCCAGCGCCGAAGGGCGCGATCTCTATCTGGTGGGCGGCGCCTGGCGGGCGCTCGCGCGCGCGCACATGGCGCAGCTCGCCTATCCGTTGCAGATGGTCCACCAATACACCATCGGCCGCGACGAGGCGCGCGAGCTTGCCGCCATGATCGCCACCGCCGGGCGGCGCGCGCTGGAACGCCAGCCCGGCGTGCCGCGCCGGCGGATCGAGGACCTGCCGTTCGCCGCCGCCGTGCTGCGCCGCCTGCTGCGCGTACTGTCGCCGCGCCGCGTGGTGTTCAGCGCGTCTGGCCTGCGCGAGGGCTGGTACATGCGCCGGCTGTCGGCGGAGGTGCGCGCCCAGGACCCGCTGCTGGCCGCGGCGCACCACTACGCCGGCTGGCTCGGCCGCGACACCGCCATGCCGCCGGCGCTGATCGACTGGACCGCGCCGCTGTTTCGCGGCGAAGCCGCCGAGGCCGCGCGGCTGCGCGCGAGCGCCTGCTGGATGTCCGACCTCGGCAGCCGCGACCATCCCGAGTTCCGCGCCGAGCAGGCGTTCCTGCGCGTGTTCCGCCAGCCCGGCATCGGCCTCGATCACCATGCCCGCGCCTTCCTCGCGCTGGCCGTGGCGCTGCGCTACGAGGCCGATCCCGACACCGCGTTCCTGCGCCCCGCCCGCGCGCTGCTGGACGTGGCCGGCACGCACCGCGCCGAAGTGCTGGGGATGGCGCTGCGGCTGGCCTACACGCTCTCGGCCGGCACGCCCGAGTTGCTGACCGGCGCAACCTTGCGGGTGGAGGGCAACCGGCTGCGCCTGGGCCTCGATCCCGCGCGCGGGCTGTTCGTGGGCGAAGGCGTGCTGCGCCGGCTGGACCGGCTGGCGCAGGCATTGGGGCTGGAGGCCGTTGCGGAAGCGACGGGCGCGGGACCGGCGGGACTTTAGCCCGGCTCTTCCCCACCCTGGCGGAACGGCGAGTCGGCGGCCAGCGCGTCCATTTCGGTGGCGATCTCGCGGCGTTCCTCGACCAGGAAATCCGCCACCGCGCGGCGCAGGCCGGCGTGCGCGATCCAATGCGCCGAATAGGTCGGCTTCGGCAGGTAGCCGCGCTGGATCTTGTGGCGTCCCTGCGCCCCGGCCTCCACCCGTTTCAGCCCGTGCGCGATCGCCCAGTCGATCGCCCGATAGTAGCAGAGTTCGAAATGCAGGAACGGCCAATCGCCGGTGCAACCCCAGTTGCGGCCATACAGCGCCTCCGCCCCGACCAGGTTGAGCGCGCCGGCCACCGGCCTGCCCGCGTTCTCGGCCAGCATCAGCACCACGCGATCGCCGAGCCGCTCGCCGAGCAGGGAGAAGAAGCGGCGCGTGAGATAGGCGCTGCCCCACTTGCGATCCACGGTGGAGGTATAGAACCGGTAGAACGCATCCCAGTGGCGTTCGCGCAGATCGGTCCCGGACAGCGCCTGGAAGGTCAGGCCGGCGGCGTTGGCGTCCCGCCGTTCGCGACGCAGCACCTTGCGCTTGCGCGACGACAGCGCGCCGAGGAAATCCTCGAAGCCGGCGTAGCCTTCGTTCTCCCAGTGGAACTGCATCCCCAGCCGTTGCAGCCAGCCGGACTGGCCAAGCGCCTGCCATTCCGGTTCGGTGCAGAAGGTGACGTGGACGGAGGACAGGCCGAGTTCCCGGCAGGCCTGCGCCAGCGCGCCGGCCAGCGTGGCGTGCGGCACGCCGGCGCCGGGACGCACCAGCAGGCGGGGCCCCGGCACCGGGCTGAACGGCACCGCCACCTGTAGCTTCGGGTAGTAGTCCCCGCCGGCGCGTTCCAGCGCGTTCGCCCAGCCGTGGTCGAACACGTATTCGCCGTAGCTGTGCGACTTCGCATACATCGGCGCCACCGCCAGCAGGCCCCCGGCGGCATCGCGCAGCGCGGCGTGGCGCGGCAGCCAGCCGGTGCGCGGCCCGGCCGAGCCGCTGTCTTCCAGCGCGCTCAGGAAGGCATGGCTGACGAACGGATTGCCTTCCCCGGCGCAGGCGTCCCACGCCGCCGCCGGGATCTCGGCGATCGCGCTATGCAGCGTCAGCGTGAGGGCTGGGGCGCCGTCGGGCATGGTCAGAGGATCTCGAACATGCCTTCCACTTCCACCGCGGCGTCGAGCGGCAGAGCGGGCACGCCGACCGTGGTGCGCGCATGACGCCCCACCTCCCCGAACACCGCTACGGCGAGGTCGGAGGCGCCGTTCATCACTTCGGCGTGGCGGGTGAACTCGGGCGTGCAGGCGATGTAGCCGCCCAGGCGGACCACCTTGCGCACCCGGTCGAGATCGCCGCCGCAGGCTGCCTTGAGCTGCGCGAGCAGGTTGATGAAGCAGCGCTGCGCCGCCTGCTGGCCGGCTTCCAGCGCGACCGTGCCGCCGAGCTTGCCGGTAACGAGCAGCTTGCCGTCGAGCAGCGGCAGCTGGCCGGAGATCACCACCAGGTCCCCGGTGACGACGTAGGGCACGTAGGTGGCGATCGGCGGCGCCGGCCGCGGGAGGGTGATCCCGAGTTCCGCCAGCTTCACCTCGATCAGCTCCGCCATTCCTGCCTCCTTGGGTGGGTGGGGAGAGGATAGACCAACCGGCGGCGGAAGGGAGCATGGAATGGGGGCCTGTGCGGGACAATCGGGTGAAGCCGAGGGTGGCCCTAGATGATCGCGGGCGGGAGGTATAGTGTCGATATCGGAACGTAATCGGCGCACGTTTCCCGCCCGCGCTTAGGCGGGTTGCGGCGCTTGGGTGGGTTGCAGAGCGGGGGCGGGTTGCAGAGCGGGGGCCCGGTCCGCTTGGGCCCAGGCGGCGTTCCGCTCCGCCATCAGCAGCGCGAAGCCCTGCTGGTTCACCCGCCAGTGGCGCGGATAGCCGCGCGGGGCCAGGCGAAGATCGGTGGGATCGGGCTCCGCCGGGTCGTCCGGCGGCCCGGCCCGATAGGGCGGCGGGAGCAGATCGGGGTTCACCCCCAGCATCCTGCCGAGCGCGCGCACCGCGCGGATGTAGCGGGGATCGGCGTGCAGCAAGTCATCGAGGGTGCGCTCGCGTAGCCAGTCTTCCAGCTGCTCCGTCACGTCGCGCAGCGCGGGCATCATGGCGAGCAGCCAGCCGTACTCGCGGTTCGCGCGCCAGAGATCGGCACTGCTGAGCTCCCCGTCCGGCCCGGGCGCGGCGGGGCGCGGGGCGGAGCGGCGGCGGGCGGGCCGGGGGACGGCGGGGCCATGCGGCGCCCGGTGGTGCGCCCCGTGGTGCGCCCCGTGGTGCGGCGTGGCGGCGAGCACCTGCACGCGAACGAAGGCGCGCTGGACGGCGCGCCACATCGCCTCCACCAGTTCCCCTGGGGGCAGCAGGGTTTTGGCCTGGCCGAGAAAGCGCTCCACCAGCATCGCGGCGATGCCGACGAGGCGGAGGGCCAGGCTGGGCGGGGGGAGCGTGGCGGACAAGACGATGCCGGACCTTGATGGGGAGACCGCACCGTAGCCGAGGACGTGTGAAGATGGCGTTAACGCCCGCGCCGGGTCTGGAACAATCGAGCCGGTTCGGAGCGCAGGGGGATCGGCGCTACGCTGCGCGGGAAGGCGACGGCAACCGGAATCTTTGCATGAACGACAAGTCTCGTCCGGATCGGGCATGAGTTCCCCCGGTTCGGCTTGCGGGTGATCCGGCCCGGCGACCTGCTCCAGGAGCTGCAAGCATGAGCAAAGCCACCTATCCGCTGAAGCTCCCGTCCACGCTCAAGGCGGAAGCCGCCCGGCTCGCCCGCCAGGACGGGGTCTCGCTCAACCAATGGATCGCCACCGCGGTGGCGCAGAAGATCGGTGCGGTGGAAACGGCAGCCGACTTCCTCCGCCGCCGCGCCGGCGACGCACGGCCCGAGGATCTGCTCGGTTTCCTTGCCGAGGCTCCTGACGTTCCACCCGGTCCCGGGGACGAACGCCCGGGCGCACGCAGGCGCTGAGACGTTGGGCCGCCCGGGCCCCTACCCCGCGAACTCGGCCCGGATCGCCGCGGCGTGCTCGCCGACACCCGGCACCGGGCCCAGCGCCCGCTCGCCCTCGCTGGTCCGCACCGGGGGCGCGGCGATCGCGACCGGTCCGTTCGGCGTGTCCACCACCGCGCGGCGCAGCGCCGGGTGGTGGGAGAACGCCGCCACGTCGTTGACGAAGCCGAACGCGGTATTCGCCGCCCGCAGCTTCGCCGAGGCCCCCGCCCGGTCGAGCCGGGCGAACACGCGCGCGATATACGCA
>JAJZVS010000169.1 GCA_021845555.1 Pseudomonadota bacterium | reverse complement strand
CATGTCTGCGCGCTGGCACACCGGTTCGCGAAAGTGGCGATCTCCGGCGACGGCGGGGACGAGGTGTTCGCGGGCTACCGCCGCTACCGCTGGCACAGCCTGACCGAGGCCGCGCGCCGGTTCCTCCCCGCTCCGGTCCGCCGGCATGCGATCGGCGGGCTGGCGCGGATCTATCCCAAGCTCGACCGCGCGCCGCGCTGGCTGCGCGCCAAGCACACGCTGACCGAGCTCAGCCTGGACAGCGCGCTCGGCTACTACCGCACGGTGGCGCGGGTCCACGACGACCGCCGCCGGGCGCTGTTCGCCCCGGCGCTGAACGCCGCGCTGGACGGCTACGATCCGGCCGCGCGCATCCCGGTGCTGATGGAAGAAAGCGGCTCCGACGATCCGCTGGTGCAGGCGCAATACGCCGATCTTTCGACCTGGCTTGCCGGCGCGATGCTGACCAAGGTGGATCGCGCCAGCATGGCGAACGGGCTGGAGGTGCGCGCGCCGTTCCTCGACCACCGCTTCGTCGCATGGGGCCTGTCGCTGCCGACGAACCTCAAGCTGCGTGGCGGCGAGGGCAAATACGTGCTGAAGCGCGCGCTGGAGCCGCTGCTGCCGCACGAGATCCTGTATCGGCCGAAGCAGGGTTTCGCGATGTCGCTCGGCGGGCTGTTCCGCGCCGAGGCGCCGCGGCTGCGCGCGCGGCTGCTGGGCGCGCCGATGCTGGACAGCGGGCTGTTCGCCGCGCCGGCGATCGCCGCCCTGCTCGATCAGCACGCCTCCGGGCGGTTCGACCACAGCCTGGCGCTGTGGCAGCTGCTGGTGTTCGAGGGGTTCCTGGCCGCCGAACTGGCCGAACAGCCGGAGCTTGCGACGGCCGCGTGAGGCTGCGGCGCGGCCTACCCGCCCCGGCCACGCCGTGCCGCGGACGCGCCGGACGAACGCGGGGAAGCGGCGTCGCGCAGGATGCTCTTGATCTCGCGCAGGAACGCGGTGCCCGTTGGGGTGCGCTGCGCCAGCACGCTGCGGCGGTCGCTCGGGTCCGCCTTGCGGGCGATCAGATCGAACTCGGTCAGCCGGTCGAGCGCGCGGGTGATCGCCGGCTTGGAGACATCGAGCCGCTGCGCCAGCCCGCGCACCGTCTGCGACTCCGGCTCCAGGTAGCAGATCAGGAACACGCCCAGTTGGCGTGCCGTCAGGTCCGGCCCCTCGCGGCGCACCATCTCGACCGTGGTGCCGCGCAGCACATCGGCCAGCCAGTCGGTCTGCTCGGAGGATACGTTGCTCACGTGGGATGCCTTTCGTTGCGCGCGGCCCGATCCGGCGGGGGGAGAGCCGGGGATGGAGATGGTGGCGGCCGGGCGGCCGGGCGACGGCGGCGCCAGGGGTTGCGCCGCGCCGGCCGGTCGCCCGGCCACCACACCCGCGTCTCCCAACGCCAGGTCGCGGCACTATCGGACCAGGCGGGTTGCGCCGCGCCTGCCGCCTTATGACGATCGCGTCATGGCTATGCCCCGGCCTGTTACGCGACCCCGAGGCAGCGCGCCGCCAACAGCCCCAGCATCGCCAGCAGATAGAGCCGCAGCAGCAACAGCGAGGCGCGCACCGTGCGGGTCATGCGGATGCGCCCGAGTTCCGGGCGGAACAGCTTCTGCTCGGGCGCGTCGTCGAGCGGGTGGATCACGCGGAGGTCGAAGGTCAGAGTGGAGGACATGGCGGGATCTCCCTGGACTCAGGACGCTGGGATCAGACGTGGGGGAAAAGGCCGGGCAGCAGGACCTGCGCGGCAAGGATCAGCGACAGGGCGAACAGCACGGCGATCACCGTCCAGTTCACCCAGTTGTTCCAGGGCCGATTGACGAAGCGCGGCCCCAGCATTTCATGGTCGTTCAGCAGCAGCTGCAGGAACACGATGGCGGACGGGAGCATGATCCCGGCCAGCACCTGCACGCCGATGATGATCGATTGCAGCGGCGCGCCGGGCAGCAGCACCAACCCGGCGGCGGCGCCGACACACAGCGCATAGGTCGCGTAGAACCGCGGCGCCTCGGTCATGCGCGCTTCCAGCGTGCTGCGCCCGCCCATCACTTCGCCCCAGGCCCAGGCCGAGGAGAGCGAGATCGCGGTGGCGCCGAGCAACGCGGCATTGACCATCAGCAGCAGGATCAGGTCCCGCCCGGCATGGCCCAGCACCGGCACCAGCGCCCCGGCCAGCTGCGCCGGATCGCTGTAGGTGCCGCCGGCGCGATACAGCGCGTCGCCGACCAGCATCATGCAGCCGGCGAAGGCCACCACCGCCACCGCGCCGAACAGCGTATCCAGCCGCGCGTTGCCGAGATCGGCGAAGCGCAGCCGCTTGTCGGCGACGCAGGACTGCTGGAAGAACAACTGCCAGGGGGCGATGGTGGTGCCGACGATGGCGATCACCAGGAACACCAGCGATCCCGTAAGACCGCCCGCCGGCAGGCTGGGCAGCACCATCTCGCGCGCCGCCTCCCCCCAGTGCGGCCCGACGGCCCAGGCGAGGACGAACCACGACAGGCTGAGACCGCACAGCGCCAGCGTCATGCGCTCCCAGCGCCGGTAGCTGCCGGTGCCGACCAGCAGAACCAGCGCGACCGCCGCGACCGGGACCGCGATCGCCGGCGCCAGGCCGAAGGCGCGGGCGGCCATGTCGATCGCCGCGAACTCGGTGACCAGGGTGAGGAAATTGACCAGCAGCAGGTCGAACAGCGAGAACCGCCCCCACCAGGTGCCGAAGCGCTGGTAGATCATGGCGGCATGGCCCTGGCCGGTGGCGATGCCGAGCCGGGCCACCATTTCCTGCACGAAATAGGTCACCGGCAGCAGCGTCAGCAGCACCCACAGCAGATGGGTGCCGTACTGCGCCCCGGCCTGGGTGTAGGTGGACACGGCACCGGCGTCGTTGTCGGCGACCATGACGATCAGCCCGGGCCCGGCGACCACCGCGAACCGCAGCAGCCGGAGCTTGAGGCCCGCTGCCGGAGCCCGCTTCGGCGAGGGCAAGACGCGCGAGGAGGAGGCGAGGGACATCCGGAGCTTCCCTGCTGGCGGCATCCTGGGCGAAGGGCGGCGCTCGGCCGCACTTCACCCGTGGCTCGGGCGCGGCCCGGCGGGTCAGCCGGGCGCGCGCGCCGTCCCGAACGGGACGGGATGCGTCAGCTAGGTCGCGGCGCGCGCGGGCGGGGCCCGCTGCGCGAGGGATGGGGCAAGAACAGATGGCAGGTGGCGCAGGCGGTCATGGCATGCCTCCTTCAGGTCCGGGTCAATCCGGCCCAGGAGGGGTGCGACCGCGCGGGGTCAGCCGATGGCTGTGGTCCCGCCCATGGTCATCAACCGGTCCTGGGCATTGGCCTCCGTATCGCTGCCGGTTCGCGCAAAGCGCGGACTGTGGCAGTCGCCGGAGTCGCTGCTAGATCGCGGTTTCATGGGATCCATACGAAGAGTTGCACCAGGCCCGTTCCACCCGGGAACGAACCACCGGCGACACGATAAGGGGCTTTTCCGTCGTGACGCCAGCCCTTGGGATGTAGTCCCCCGGCGGAGACGGATCAAGCTTGTTTTCGCCGCCCTGCTCCGCCTCTCCGCGCGCGGGAGCGGCGCACGCGGTTCTGACTGACAATCGCCGCGCGGTCGGCTATGCTGTGGGTTCAACGGCAACGGAGGCTCCCGATGCTGAAACGTGCGGCTCTTGCCTTCGCGCTGCTCGCCGGCCTGTCCGGGGCAACGCTGCTGGTGGCCGGTCTCGGCGCCGTGCCCGCCGCCGCCTGCGCGAAGCATACGTCCTGAACCATCGCGCGGCGCGTCCCTGACGGCACAACAGCCGGTCGGGCGCGCCTGATGGCCCGATTGTCCTACGGGCGAAGCCGGAGCGCCGGTCGCCCCTGAAGGTGTTTGCATGCGCGCAAGATCCGTCGGCGCGACGCCGATCGCGCCGGCCGGGCGGCGTGCCGGCCGCACGAGCACCCGGCAGCAGCGCGCGAGCCCGGGCGCCGAACCTGCGTCCCCTGGTTCCTCCTCCCCTGGTTCCTCCTCCCCTGGGTCCTCGCGGGCCGGGAAAGCCGCGGCGCGGGAGGCCGATGCCGAGACCTGGGCGCTCTACGCGAGCCTGGTCCGGCCGCTGCCCGGGCGCCGGCGCCCGGTCCCGGCGGCCCAGCCCGCACCGGCGCAGGGACCCGACGCACCGGTGGCGGCGCCGGCCCCACGCCCGCACCCCGCGCCCCGCGCCGCCGCGCGCCCCGCCGCGCCGCCGCCCCTCGCGATCGGCGCGGCACCGGCGGGCGTCGATCGCGCCACCTTCAAGCGCCTCCGCTCCGGCCGGCTCGGCGCCGGCCGCACGCTCGATCTGCACGGGCTGACGGCGCAGCGCGCCTTCCATGTGCTGGCCGGGTTTCTGCGCACGGCGCAGGCCGAGCACCTGCGCTGCGTGGAGGTCATCACCGGACGCGGCAGCGCGGAGACCGGCGGCGTGATCCGCCGCGAATTGCCGCTGTGGCTGAACCAGCCCGACCTGCGGGGGCTGGTGCTGGCGGCGGTGCATCCGCACCCGGCCAATCCCGGCGCGGTGCGCCTGCTGCTGCGCCGCCCGCGCTGAGCGCCCCGCCCCCTTCGCAGGCCGGACGCCCGTGCTAGGCTCCGCGGGTTCCGCCGGGAGCCGCCATCGTGTCCGCCTTCGCCTTCCCTGCCCCGCCCGCCTGCCCCGAGGCCGAGACCCTGCGCCTGGAGGTCCGCACCTTCCTGGCCGATGCGCTGCGCGACCGCCCCCCGCTCGCGCGCGCCGAAAGCTGGACCGGGCACGACATCGGCTTCTCCCGCGCCATGGGCGCGCAAGGCTGGATCGGCATGACCTGGCCGAAGCGCTACGGCGGGCAGGAACGCAGCCAGCTCGAACGCTACGTGGTGGTGGAGGAAATGCTCGCCGCCGGCGCCCCGGTCGGCGCGCACTGGATCGCCGACCGCCAGTCCGGCCCCGCCATCCTGCGCTATGGGACCGAGGCGCAGAAGGACTCGATCCTGCCGCGCATCGCCGCCGGGGAGTGCTTCTTCTGCATCGGCATGAGCGAGCCCGACACCGGATCCGACCTCGCCTCGGTGCGCACCCGCGCGGTGCCGACGGGCGACGGGTATGTGGTGAACGGCACCAAGGTCTGGACCTCGCACGCGCATTTCTCCCACTTCATGATCCTGTTCTGCCGCACCGGCGCCCCGGACGCGGCGAAGGATGACCGCCATGGCGGGGTGAGCCAGTTCATCGTCGATCTGAAAACCCCGGGCATCAGCATCCGCCCGATCCTGGCGCTGACCGGAGAGCATCATTTCAACGAGGTGGTGTTCCAGGACGTCTTCCTGCCGCGCACCGCGCTGCTGGGGCGCGAGGGCGATGGCTGGGCGCAGGTGACCGGCGAGCTCGCCTTCGAGCGCAGCGGGCCGGAGCGGTTCCTGTCGTCCTTCACCCTGCTGGTGGAGCTCGTGCGCGCGCTCGGCCCCGCCCCGTCCGACGCCGCGCTGGTCGCGATCGGGCGGCTGTCTTCGCACATCATCACCCTGCGGCGGATGTCGCGCTCGGTGGCGGGGATGCTGCAAGCCGGGGAGAACCCGGCGCTGGCGGCGGCGATGGTGAAGGACCTCGGCGCGCTGGTCGAGCAGGAGATCCCCGACATCGCCCGCCAGCTGATCGCGGCCGAGCCGGACACCACCTCCACCCGCGATTTCGCCGCCGTGCTGGGCTACACGATGCTGCACGCGCCGTCGTTCTCGCTGCGCGGCGGCACACGCGAGATCCTGCGCGGCATCATCGCCCGCGGCCTCGGGCTGCGCTGATTTGTTTCGACCCCTTCGCAGGAACGCCCCATGACCGAACACGTGCTGTATGAAGCCGACGGCGGCATCGTCACCCTGACGCTGAACCTGCCGGAGCGGCGCAACCCGATCTCCGAGCGGGCGATGGTCGATGCGATCATTGCCGCGCTGGAGCGGATCGACGCCGATCCCTCGGTGCGCGCGGCGATCCTGACCGGGTCGGGCAGCGCGTTCAGCTCCGGCGGCGATCTGCGCGCGATGCAGGCGGCGGCGGCGACCCGCGCGGCCGACCCGGCCGCCACGCCCGCCTATTACCGGCACGGCATCCAGCGCATCCCGCTGGCGTTCGAGCGGATCAACGTGCCGATCATCGCCGCGGTGAACGGGGCGGCGATCGGCGCCGGCCTCGATCTGGCCTGCATGTGCGACCTGCGCATCGCCGCCGAAAGCGCGCGCTTCGCGGAAAGCTTCGTCAAGCTCGGCATCATCGCCGGGGACGGCGGGGCCTGGCTGCTGCCGCGGCTGGTCGGCTACTCGAAGGCGGCCGAGATGGCGCTGACCGGCGATATGCTGAACGCCGCCGAAGCGCTGGCCTGCGGCCTGGTGTCGCGCGTGGTGCCGGACGCGGAGCTGCTTGCCGCCGCCCGGGCGCTGGCCGCGCGCATCGCCGCCAACCCGCCGCATGCGGTGCGGATGACCAAGCGGCTGCTGATGGAAGGACGGAACGTGCGCATGGACACACTGCTGGAGATGGCCGCGGCGATGCAGGCGCTGGGACATGCAACCGCAGACCATCGGGAGGCGGTGGCGGCGTTCCTGGAGAAGCGGGCGCCGAAATTCGGCGGCGCGTGAGCGGCCGGCGGACGCAACTTGGATCGGGGAAGCCTGGCGCGCCCGGAAAGACTCGAACTTCCAACCCCCAGATTCGTAGTCTGGTGCTCTATCCAATTGAGCTACGGGCGCCGCCGGGAAGCGCGATGTAGCGGAACCGCCCGCCGGGGGCAACCCCTCATACCAGCGGCCCGAATGCGCGACTCTTCGGAAGCCGGTCGGGCCGCTGGTATGATATTGATTCCGCGCGTGGCCGCCCCACCAACCCCACGCGCGATACCGGTCGGCCCTTCGGGCCTCCGGTATCACCCGGCGCGGCTGCTGCGATCCGGCGGCATTCGTGCCACAAGACCCCGCCCCTCTCCGCAAAGGACCGCGCCGCGATGACCGCCCCCCTGTTCCCGACCTCCATCGCCGGCAGCCTACCGAAGCCGGCCTGGCTCGCCGAAACGCAGAAGCTCTGGCCAAGCTGGAAGGCCGACGGCCCGGAGCGCGACGCGGCCAAGCGCGACGCCACCCTGCTGTGGATCAAGGAGCAGGAGGATGCCGGCCTCGACATCATCGGCGACGGCGAGCAATCCCGGCAGCACTTCGTGCACGGCTTCCTGGAACGGGTGGAGGGGATCGACTTCGCCCGCAAGGTGAAGATGGGCATCCGCAACAACCGCTACGACGCCATGGTGCCGGTCGTCACCGGACCGCTGCGCCTGACCGGCCGGGTGCACCAGACCGAGGCGCAGATCCTGCGCGCGCACACCACGCGGCGGACCAAGTTCACCCTGCCGGGGCCGATGACCATCGTCGATACGCTGGCGGACGAGTACTACAAGGACCGCGTGAAGCTCGCCTTCGCCTTTGCCGAGCTGCTGAACCAGGAAGCACGCGGGCTGCAAGCGGACGGCATCGACGTGATCCAGTTCGACGAACCCGCCTTCAACGTCTACCTGGCCGAAGCCGCCACCTGGGGCATCGACGCGCTGCACCGCGCGATCGAAGGACTGTCCTGCACCACCGCGGTGCACATCTGCTACGGCTACGGCATCCAGGCCAATATCGACTGGAAGCACGGCCTCGGCGAGGAATGGCGGCAGTACGAAACCGTCTTCCCCGCGCTCGCCGCCAGCCGCATCGACCAGGTGTCCCTGGAATGCGTCAACTCGCACGTGCCGGCGGAGCTGATGGGCCTGCTTGCCGGCAAGGACGTGATGGTCGGCGTGATCGACGTCGCCACCAACCAGGTGGAAACACCGGACAACGTGGCCCGCACGATCGAAGCCGCGCTGCGCTTCGTCCCGCGCGAACGGCTGCTGCCCTGCACCAACTGCGGCCTGGCACCGATGCCCCGCGACGTGGCCCTCGGCAAACTCCGCGCACTGGCGGCAGGGGCGCGGTTGGCGTGCACGGAGGTCGGGGGGTAAAGACCAAGGGGGCGCTGCCCCCTTGGAACCCCCGCCAAGGGCAAGCCCTTGGAACCCATCTGTTGGCTTCGCCAGGAAAGGGGCGCTACTCGGACCTTGGCTGGTCCGAGTAGCGCCC
>JAJZVS010000168.1 GCA_021845555.1 Pseudomonadota bacterium | reverse complement strand
TGTTCTAACATTCCGGCGTTCGTTATCCGTTCTCGAATGGAGGCCGCGCCCGATGCCCAAGAAGCTCGAATGGACCGACGCCCAGGACGCCCAGCTCCGCCGCCTGCGCGCCGAAGGCGCCACCTGGGACGGCATCGCCGCCGTCCTCGGCCTCACCCGCTGGGCGGCGATGGACCGCGGCCGGCGCATCGGCGCCCGCCGCCCGCCGCCGGATTTCGTCCCCCCGCCCGAGGACCCCGCGCGCGAACCGCTGCCCGCCGGCCACCCGCGCAGCTGGGACACGATCAACGCGGGCACCGTGCTGGAAGGCACCCCCTATCCGCTGCCGGTGTTCATGCGCTGACCCGGCCACCGCCGCCTGCCCCATCCCCTTTCCGGAGACCGAAGCCATGCAGCTTGCCCCGTTTCAGGATCCCGACCGCATCACCGCGGCACTCGACGCCAAGGAGGTGATCCGCCGGCTGGAGGAAGCCGGCGCCGCGCTGCTCGCGCTGCCCGCCACCGGCTGGTCCACGCGGCTGCGCAGCGGCAGCCTGGATATCGTGCGCACCGCCGCGGAAGCCTATGGCTGGACCGAAGGTGTCGCCCGCCCGCCGGTGCCCTCGGCGGCGCGGATCAGCCGGATGGACGAGGCGCTCGGCTGGATCGCCCATATCCCGCTCGACCGCTACGTGCTGCGCCGCATCGTCGGCGCCCGCAGCCTGGTCCACCCGGTCAGCGAGCGGCATCTGTTCCCCTGGCGCCGTCTCGGCGCGGTGCTCGGCGCCGACCACAAGGCGGTGCAGCGCTGGCACGGCCAGGGCATCGCGCTCATCGTCGCGGCGCTGCGTCGGCCGGATCCGTCGCGGCGAGGATGAAGGCGGTGTTCACCAGCGCGAGGTGGGAGAACGCCTGCGGGAAATTGCCGCGCTGGGCGCCGGCCACCGGGTCGTATTCCTCCGCCAGCAGCCCGACGTCGTTCGCCAGCCCCACCAGCCGGGCGAACAGCGCGCGCGCCTCCGGCAGGCGGCCTTGCAGCGCTAAGTTGTCCGCGAGCCAGAAGCTGCAGGCGAGGAACGCGCCCTCGCCCCCCGCAAGCCCGTCCGAGGCTTCTTCCGGCCGATAGCGCAGCACCAACCCGTCCTGCATCAGTTCGCGCTCGATCGCGGCGACCGTGCCGAGCACGCGCGGGTCGGTGGCCGGCAGGAAGCCCACCAACGGGATCAGCAGCGCGCTCGCGTCCAGCGCCGTGCTGCCGTAGGCCTGCACGAAGCTGTTCTTGCCGGCATCGAACCCGTGCCGGCACACCTGGTCGTGGATCTCCGCGCGCAGCCGGCGCCAGCGGTCGAGCGGCGGGGCGATCCGGCGCTGCTCCCCCGCGCGCACCGCGCGATCGAGCGCCACCCAGGCCATCACCTTGGAAAACACGAAGTGCCGCCGGCCGCCGCGCACTTCCCAGATGCTTTCGTCCGGCTGGTTCCAGAGCGTAGTCACGTGCTCGGCGATGGCGCGCAGCGGTCCCCAGGTCTCGCGCGGCGGCGCCAGGCCAGCCTGGCCGGCCTGGTAGATCGCGTCCACCACCTCGCCGAACACGTCGATCTGCAGCTGGGTGCTGGCGGCGTTGCCGATTCGGACGGGGCGGGCACCGCCGAAGCCGGCCAGCCAGTCCGCCTCCCATTCGATCAGCCGGCGTTCGCCGGCGAGGCCATACAGGGTCTGTAGCTGACCCGGATGGCCGGCGGAGCTGCGGCGCAGCCAACCGGCCCAGGCGCGGGCCTCCTCGCGATGCCCGGCATGGATCAGCGCCAGCAGGGTGAAGGTCGCATCGCGCAGCCAGCAATAGCGATAGTCCCAGTTGCGCGTCCCGCCAGGGAGTTCGGGCAGGGAGGTGGTGGGCGCGGCGACGATACCGCCGGTCTCGGCATAGGTGAGGGCCTTCAGGACCAGCAGCGACCGCTGCACGGCCTCCGGCCAATCGCCGTGATAGGTGCCGCGCCGGGACCAGTCGGTCCAGAACGCCTCGGTGGCGTGCAGCGCGGCGGACGGCTCCGGCACCGCGGGCGCCGGCAGGTGGGACGGGCCTTGCGCGAGCACGAACGCCGCCTCCTCCCCGGCGCCGAGCGCGAACCGGCCTTCGGTCACGAAGTCGTGGCCTTTGAGCGGGACGCTGCTGTGCAGCACCACGAGGTCCGGCCCGGCGATCGCGGTGAGGCCGAATCCGGTGGCAAGCCGCGTTACCCAGGGAATCACCGAACCGTAGTCGAAGCGGAGCGCGAGTTCGGTGCGCAGCTCCACCCGCCCGGCGAGGCCGCGCAGGATGCGGACCACGGCCGAGCCGCTGCCGCCCATCGGCATGAAGTCGATCAGCTGGACCGTGCCGGCGGCGGTGGCGAAGGTGGTTTCCAGGATCATGGTATCGGGCCGGTACCGGCGGCGGATGTCGGCGGCCGGCTCCACCGGCGCCACCAGCCAGCGCCCGGCGCGCGGGGTATCGAGCAGCGCCGCGAAGCAGGCCGGGCTGTCGAAGCGCGGCCAGCACAGCCAGTCGATCGAGCCGTCCCGGCTCACCAGCGCAGCGGTGCGGCAATCGCCGATCAGCGCGTAATCCTCGATCCGCCGGGGCGGCGGTGCGTGCGGGTGCTCCATGTGGCGGGCGGGCGCGGGCGGCGGTTCAGCGCGCCCGGCCATAGGCACGCCGGCCGGCGTTGTCGCGGCACCAGCAGCTCGCGCCGACCGGAAGCGGATGGTCGAGCGGGCAGACATAGGCCCCCGCGTCGCAGGATTGCGCTGCTTGCGGCGGGCCGGCCTGATCCTCCGGCGGGGTGAACACGACCGGCGGCGGGGGAGGGTAATAGACCGGCGGGGGGTAATAGACCGGCGGGGGGTAATAGAGCGGTGGCGCGTAGTACGGGGCGTAATAGGCCGGCGGTCCCCAGACCGGCGGCCCGAAGCCCAGGAACACCCGCACCCGGGCCTCGGCCTGGGGCACTGCGGTCAGGCCCAGCAGAACCGCCGCCAGCAGCAAGCCGGGCCAACGGGCAGCCAGGCGAGCGGCGCGCGGGAGGTGGAGGGCGTGGCGGTGCATGGGCGATATCTCCCGTGCCGGAGCGCCATCGGGAATCGGCGCCCGACACACATGGGGCGCAGGCACAGCGGTTCCAGCCCGGCCCTCGATGCCTGGGGGTGTGTTGCGCCGGCGAAACCCGCATGCTAGACGCCCGCCGCCGGTCGAGACTGCCAGCGGGGACCCGCCGGGCGGAAGGGATCGGCTGTGTTTCATGTCCGCGTCCGACGCGGCCCCATTCGGTTCGGGAAGACGGCATTCGTGGTCTCCATCAGCACGCCCTCCGGCGGCGCGAGCCCCGGCACCACCATCGCTTCCGGCGGCGGCCTGGCCGACCGCTATGCTGCGGCGCTCTATGCGCACGCCGAGGACGTCGGCGTGCTTGATGCGGTGGTGGCCGAGATGGAGCAGCTCGGGAAGCTGATCCAGGCCAGCGCGGATTTCCGCCGGCTGATCGAGTCGCCGCTGATCGACGTCAATCAGGCCAGCCGGGCAGCGCTTTCGGTGCTCGAGCAGGCCGGGGTCGGCAAGCCGATTCGCGACTTCGTCGGCGTGGTCGCCGGCAACCGCCGGTTGCGTAGCCTGCCGACGATCGTCGCCGCCTTCGCCGCGCTGGTGGCCGAAAAACGCGGCGTCGTCACCGCTTTCGTCGCCTCGGCGCACGCGCTGAACGACGTGCAGCGCCAGCAGATCCGGGCCCGGCTGATCGAGGCCGGTTACGGTAACGTGAACATCGTCGAACAGCTGGAACCCGAACTGCTCGGCGGCCTCGTCGTGCGCGTCGGCGCCCGGCTGTACGATACCAGTCTTAAATCCCGGCTGCAGCGCCTGCAGTACGCCATGAAGGGAGCCGCCTGATATGGAGATCCGCCCCGCCGAGATCTCGGAGATTCTGAAGAAACAGATCGCCGCGTTCGATACGGAAGCGAATATCGCCGAGACCGGCCAGGTGCTGTCGGTCGGCGACGGCATCGCCCGCGTGTTCGGCCTGCAGAACGTAATGGCCGGGGAGATGGTGGAGTTCCCCGGCGCCGGCGTCCGCGGCATGGCGCTGAACCTGGAAACCGACAACGTCGGCGTGGTGATCTTCGGCGACGACCGCCAGATCCGCGAGGGCGACACCGTCGCGCGGACCGGCGCCATCGTGGAAGTGCCGGTGGGCGACGCGCTGCTCGGCCGCGTGGTCGATGCGCTCGGCAACCCGATCGACGGCAAGGGTCCGATCGTGGCCACCGCGCGCCAGCGGGTGGAAGTGAAGGCGCCGGGCATCATCCCGCGCAAGTCGGTGCATGAGCCGATGCAGACCGGGCTGAAGGCGATCTACGCGCTGATCCCGATCGGCCGCGGCCAGCGCGAGCTCGTCATCGGCGACCGCCAGACCGGCAAGACCGCGGTGATCATCGATACGATCATCAACCAGAAGGGCATCAACGCCGGCACCGACGAGGCGAAGAAGCTCTACTGCATCTACGTGGCGATCGGGCAGAAGCGCTCCACCGTGGCGCAGCTGGTGAAGACGCTCGAGGAAAACGGCGCGCTCCAGTATTCGATCATCGTCGCGGCCACCGCGTCCGACCCGGCGCCGATGCAATTCCTGGCGCCGTATACCGGCTGCACGATGGGCGAGTTCTTCCGCGACAACGGCCGCCACGCGGTGATCTTCTATGACGATCTGTCCAAGCAGGCCGTCTCCTACCGCCAGATGTCGCTCCTGCTGCGCCGCCCGCCGGGCCGCGAAGCGTATCCGGGCGACGTGTTCTACCTGCACTCGCGCCTGCTGGAACGCGCCGCGAAGATGAACGACGATCACGGCGCCGGCTCGCTGACCGCGCTGCCGGTGATCGAGACGCAGGCGGGCGATGTGTCGGCCTATATCCCGACCAACGTGATTTCGATCACCGACGGGCAGATCTTCCTGGAAACCGAGCTGTTCTTCCGCGGCATCCGCCCGGCGGTGAACGTCGGCATCTCGGTCTCCCGCGTCGGCTCCGCCGCGCAGATCAAGGCGATGAAGCAGGTCGCCGGGCGCATCAAGCTCGAACTCGCGCAGTATCGCGAGATGGCGGCGTTCGCGCAGTTCGCCTCCGACCTCGATGCCTCGACCCAGGCGCTGCTGGCGCGCGGCTCCCGCCTGACCGAGCTGCTGAAGCAGCCGCAGTACAAGCCGATCCCGGTGGAAGAGCAGGTGGTGGCGATCTTCGCCGGCGTGCGCGGCTATCTGGACAAGCTGGACCTCGGTCGCGTCGGCCCGTTCGAGGCGCAGTTCCTGGCCGATCTCAAGGCCCGCGAGCCGGCACTGCTCGACGCCATCCGCACCGACCGGGAGATCAAGCCGGAGACCGAGAAGAAGCTGATCGCCTTCCTCGACGGCTTCGCCAAGTCGTTCGCCTAGGCGGGGCGCGGTCCGATGCCCAGCCTGAAAGACCTTCGCAACCGGATCAACAGCGTCAAATCGACGCAGAAGATCACCTCGGCGATGAAGATGGTCGCGGCGTCCAAGCTGCGCCGCGCCCAGGCGCAGGCGGAAGCGGCGCGGCCCTACGCGGAACGGATGGAGCGGATGCTGGGCGCGCTGGCGACCTCGGTCGCGGGCAGCCCGTCGGCGCCGAAGCTGCTGGTCGGCACCGGCAAGGACCAGGTGCATCTGGTGATCCCGGTCACCGCCGACCGCGGCCTGGCCGGCGCGTTCAACGCCTCGATCGGTCGCGCCACCCGCACCCTGGTCCGGCAGCTGGAGGCGCAGGGCAAGACCGTCAAGCTGCTGCCGGTCGGCCGCAAGGGACGGGACTACCTGAAGCGCGAACTGGCCAGCCGGATCATCGGCGACATCTCCTATGCCGGCAAACGCCGGCTGGAATTCGCGGACGCCGAAGCGATCGCCGCGCGCGCCACCGCCCTGGTGGAGTCCGGGGAAGTGGACGTGGTCACGATCGTGTATAACCGGTTCCGTTCGGTCATCGCCCAGATCGTGACCGAACAGCAGCTGGTGCCGGCGCCGGTTGCCGAGCAGACCGCCGAGGCGGCGGGCGGTGCCGCCTATGATTTCGAGCCGGACGAGGAAACCATCCTGGCGCGCCTGCTGCCGCAGAACCTGTCGGTGCAGATTTTCCGCGCCCTGCTGGAATCGGCGGCCGGCGAGCACGGCGCGCGGATGACCGCGATGGACAACGCCACGCGCAATGCTGGCGACATGATCAAGCGCCTGACGCTCAACTACAACCGCGCCCGGCAGGCCAACATCACCAGAGAACTGATCGAGATCATCTCCGGCGCCGAAGCCATCTGAGATCGATCCCGCTCGCAGGATAAAAAGGACAAGCCCATGGCAAGCAACATCGTCGGCCGCGTGACCCAGGTGATGGGTGCCGTCGTGGACGTGCAGTTCGACGGCGATCTGCCGTTCATCCAGAACGCGCTCACGACCAAGATGCCGAACTACACGCTGGTGCTCGAAGTGGCCCAGGAACTGGGCGAACGCACCGTTCGCTGCATTGCCATGGACAGCACCGATGGCCTGGTGCGCGGCCAGGAAGTGACCGACACCGGCGCGCCGATCACCATGCCGGTCGGCCCGGAAACCCTCGGCCGCATCCTGAACGTCATCGGCGATCCGGTCGATGAGCGCGGCCCGATCGTCACCAAGCAGCGCTACCCGATTCACCGCGACGCGCCGAGCTTCGAGGAACAGGCGACCTCGGCGGAAGTGCTGGTGACCGGCATCAAGGTGGTCGATCTGCTCGCCCCGTACCTGAAAGGCGGCAAGGTCGGACTGTTCGGCGGCGCCGGCGTCGGCAAGACGGTGCTGATCCAGGAGCTCATCAACAACATCGCCAAGGCGCACGGCGGCGTGTCGGTGTTCGCCGGCGTGGGCGAGCGCACGCGCGAAGGCAACGATCTGTATCACGAGATGATCGACGCCGGCGTCATCAAGCTCGGCGAGAACGGCTCCACCGAAGGATCCAAGGTGGCGCTGGTCTATGGGCAGATGAACGAGCCGCCGGGCGCGCGCGCCCGCGTTGGCCTGTCCGGCCTGACGGTGGCGGAATATTTCCGCGACGAGGAAGGCCAGGACGTGCTGTTCTTCGTCGATAACATCTTCCGCTTCACCCAGGCCGGCGCGGAAGTGTCGGCGCTGCTGGGCCGCATCCCGTCCGCGGTGGGCTACCAGCCGACGCTCGCCACGGACATGGGCGCGCTGCAGGAGCGGATCACGTCGACCAAGAAAGGTTCGATCACCTCGGTGCAGGCGATCTACGTGCCGGCCGACGACCTGACCGACCCGGCGCCCGCGACCTCCTTCGCCCATCTTGACGCCACCACGGTGCTGTCGCGCCAGATCGCCGAGCTTGGCATCTATCCAGCGGTCGATCCGCTCGACTCCACCTCCCGCTCGCTCGACCCGCGGATCGTCGGGGAGGAGCACTACCAGGTGGCGCGCGAAACCCAGCGCATCCTGCAGACCTACAAATCCTTGCAGGACATCATCGCGATCCTCGGGATGGACGAGCTTTCGGAAGAGGACAAGCTGGTGGTGGCGCGCGCGCGCAAGATCCAGCGCTTCCTGTCCCAGCCGTTCCATGTGGCCGAGGTGTTCACCGGCTTCCCCGGCAAGTTCGTCCCGATCGCCGACACGGTGCGCAGCTTCAAGGCGATCTGCGCCGGCGAATACGACCACCTGCCGGAAGCGGCGTTCTACATGGTGGGCACGATCGAGGAAGCCGTGGCGAAGGCGGAAACGCTGAAGGCCACCGCCTGATGCCCGTCGCGCTGGAAATCGTCAGCCCGTCTAAGCTGGTTCTGTCGCGCCCGGTGGATATGGTCGTGATCCCGGCCGAGGAGGGCGACATGGGCGTGCTGGAAGGCCACACGCCCATGATCGTCATGCTGCGCGGCGGCGCGATCAGCCTCTACGCGGGCGAACAGGTCAGCGAGCGGCTGTTCGTGGCCGGCGGCTTCGCGGAAGTGACGCAGGAGCGCTGCACCGTGCTGGCCACCGAGGTGGTGCCGGTGGCCGAGCTCCGCCGCGCCGAGGGCGAACGCCGCCTCGCCGAGGCGGAGGCCGACTACGAAGCGGCCGACAAGTCGGACGTGGCGGTGGAAGACGGGCTGCTGGTCCGGATCCAGTCGGCCCGGGCGATGGTGGAGACGGCGGAAGCCTGATCGGCCTGTTTG
>JAJZVS010000167.1 GCA_021845555.1 Pseudomonadota bacterium | reverse complement strand
ATCTAGGGCGTCCCCCGCGGCCCGCGCCCCACCCCCACTCCCGACACCGCCGCCGCGCCCCGCGCCCGGCCCGCGCCGCCCCCAAGGGCGGCCGATGGGGCGGCCGATGGGACGGCCGATGGGACGGCCGACGGTCCGCGGCTGCCGCGCGGCCAGGCCTGGCTGGTGAAGCTGATGCAGCCGACCGTCGCCGGGTTCGGCCAGCTGCGGGCGCTGCTGGCCGAACCCGAGGTCGTCGCCCTGCTCGCCGCCCGCCCCAATCTCCTGCGCATCCTCGCCCCGCTCTACAACGCGATGGCCTATCCGCCGGAGCCCCGCATCGGCCCGCCGCGCCGCCCCAGGCCGGCCCCGGCGAACCCCGCCCCGAAGCCGCCGCGCAAGCCGCGCAAGCGCAAGTTCCGCTTCAGCCGGCGCGAGGACCTGCTGTTCCGCCTGCGGATGGGAAAGCCGATTTTCGCGGACTGAGCCGCCAGGATTTCGCACGCCCATATCGTTACGATATAGCAAGAAACACCGCTCGCCACGAAAGACCACCCGCTCGAAGCGGCCCCTGCCCAGCCTCACCTTTTCCGCCCCCGCCGGAGCGTTGACGGCAGGCCCTGGGCCCCATCGCGCGGGCCGCGCGCGCGGCCCGGCAGTCACGGCTTCGTGAACAGCGCCGGATCGGGGGGGCTATCGCCCATCCGCCCTCGCGCGGCATCCTGGGCCATGCCCTCACGCACCTCCCCCCGCAGTGGCATGCCGCCCGTGCCGCGTTCGCGATTGCCCCAAGCCCAGGCGTCCCAAGCCTTGGCGCCCCAAGCTTTGTCATCCGACGCTTTGCCATTCGAGCCTTCCGACCCGCCGGCCGCGGCCGGGGCGCGCCTGGACCAGCGCGAGGCGACATTGCGCGCGACCGCAAGGCTCGCCGACCTCGGCCGCATCGCCGGCCATGTCGCGCATGATTTCAACAACATCCTCGCCACCCTGATCGGCAATCTGGAACTGCTCGAACATCGGTTGGGCACGTCCTCCGACGATCCCGCGGCCGATCGCGCGCGCACCTTGATCGCGCGCGCCGCGGCTTCGGTGCAGCGCGCGGCGGCGCTGACGTCCGGGGTGCTCGCGCTGGCCCGCCCCGCGTCGGGCGGCGCCCGCCCGATCGATCCGGGCGCGCTCCTCGCCGACTTCGCGGACCTCCTGCGCGCCACGCTGGGGAGGCGGATCAGCCTGACGCTCGCGATCGCGCCGGGCCTCCGCCTGGTCGCGCTCGATCCGACCCGGCTGCGCGCCGCGCTGCTGGTGCTCTGCCTGAACGCGCGCGACGCATTGCCGGAGGGCGGGGCGGTGACGATCGCGCTCGACACCGAGGAAGTCGGGTCCATGCTGCGGCTCAGCGTGACCGACACCGGCACCGGCATGGCGCCGGAGGTGCGCGCGCGGGCCTGCGAGGCGTTCTTCACCACCAAGGGGCCGGAGGCCGCGGGCCTCGGCCTGACGGAGGTGGCCGAACTGGCGCGGGAGGCGGGCGGGAGCTTCGTGCTCGACAGCAGCGAAGGGCAGGGCACTACCGCCTGCCTGCTGCTGCCGTCCGCCGCCCGGCCTGCCGCCCCCCCTGCCGCCCCCAATGGCGCCCCCCCTGGCGCCCCCCCTGGCGGGTAACAGCCCGCGCCGGGTGACAGCCAGGGCTGGGGCCGATACTGTCCCGGCCCTTCGCAGAAAGGCGCGCGCGCATGCATTTCGACCTGTTCGTGATCGGCGGCGGCTCGGCCGGGGTGCGCTGCGCGCGCATCGCCGCCGGGCATGGCGCCAAGGTGGGCATCGCCGAGGACCGGTTCTGGGGCGGCACCTGCGTCAATATCGGCTGCGTGCCGAAGAAGCTGCTGGTTCAGGCCGGCGAATACGGCGCCTGGGCGGACGACGCGGCCGGTTTCGGCTGGCACATCCGCAAGGGGCCGCACGACTGGAACGCGCTGCTCGCCGCCAAGGACCGCGAGATCGGCCGGCTCGCCGGGATCTACCGCAAGCTGCTGGACGGCGCCGGGGCGACGATCTTCGATGCGCGGGCCCGCTTCACCGCGCCGCACACGCTCGATGTCGGCGGCACCCACGTCACCGCCGAGCGCATCGTGATCGCCGCCGGCGGCCACCCGACCCGGCTCGACATTCCCGGCGCCGAACTCGGGATCATCTCCGACGACGCGTTCTACTTGCCGAAAATGCCGAAGCGGGTGGCGATCCTCGGCAGCGGCTATATCGCAGTCGAGTTCGCCGGGATTTTCGCCGCCCTCGGCGCCGAGGTCGAGCTGATCTACCGTCAGCCGCTGCCGCTGCGCGGCTTCGACCACGATCTGCGCGAGGCGCTGGCCGAGGCGATGGGCGCGCAGGGCATCGCGCTCCGCCCCGGCTGCCAGCCGGTGGGGATCGAGGCGCACGGCGCCCGCCGGCGCGTGCTGCTGGGCGACGGCCACGCGGTCGAGGCCGACCTGGTGTTCTTCGCCACCGGCCGCCGTCCGGCCACCGAGAACCTGGGTCTGGCCGAGGCCGGCGTCGCGGTCGCCGCGTCCGGCGCCGTCACGATCGATTCCCATCTGCGCACCAGCCAGCCGCATATCTTCGCCATCGGCGATGTCACCGACCGGCTGAACCTGACCCCCGTCGCCACCGCCGAGGGCCACGCGCTGGCGGACAGCCTGTTCGGCCGCACGCCGCGGCGGGTCTCGCTGGAGAACGTGCCGACCGCGGTGTTCTCCACCCCGCCGATCGCCACCGTGGGGCTGAGCGAGGAAGCGGCCGCCGCGCGCGGGCCGGTCGATGTGTACGTCACCAAATTCACCCCGATGCGCCACACGCTGACCGGGCGCGCGCGCAAGTCGCTGATGAAACTGGTGGTCGATCAGGCCAGCCAGCGCGTCCTCGGCGCGCATATGCTGGGCGAGGACTCTGCCGAGATCATGCAGGGCCTGGCGATCGCGCTGGTGATGGGGGCCACCAAGGCCGATTTCGACCGCACCATCGGCATCCATCCGACCGCGGCGGAAGAATTCGTGACCCTGCGCACCCGCACCCGCGTCGTCGGCGGTGCGGCGAAGGCGGCCGAGTAGGGACGCGGCGGTGCCCCAGGAGACGGCCGAGGTCGCGGTTGTCGGCGCCGGCCCGGTCGGGCTGATCGCGGCGATCGAACTCGCCCGCGCCGGGCTGCGTCCGGTGCTGCTGGACGCCAAGGACGGCATCGCCTGGAGCAGCCGGGCGATCTGCATCTCCCGCCGCAGCCAGGAGATCCTCGACCGTATCGGCGCCGGCGCGGCGTTCGCCGCCAAGGGGCTGGGCTGGTCGGGCGGGCGGACCTTCTACCGGGGCCGCGAGGTGTTCCGCCTGGAAATGCCGTCCGGCGCGCAGGACCGGCACGCGCCCTTCATCAACATCCAGCAGTTCTACACCGAGCAGTTCCTGCTCGATGCGCTGCTGGCCGTCGCGCCGGCGTGCGCGCCGCGCTGGGGCCATCGGGTGGCCGGCGCGCGCCAGGACGCGGACGGGGTGAGCCTGGAGGTGATCGGCCCCGACGGCGGCTACACGCTGCGCGCCGGCTGGGTGGTCGCGGCCGACGGCGGGCGCTCGGCGCTGCGCGAGGCGTTCGGTCTCGCGTTGCACGGCACCGCCTATGAAAGCCGCTACCTGATCGCCGATATCGAGGTGCCCGGCGTCGATCGTCCGGTGGAACGCAACGTCTGGTTCGATCCGCCGTCCAACCCCGGCTCGACCGTGATCCTGCATGTGCAGCCGGACCATGTCTGGCGCATCGACTACCAGTTGCGCGACGACGAGGACGGCGACAAGGCGTTGCGCGAGGAGAACGTGACCGCGCGCCTGGCCGCGCAACTGGACATGATGGGCGTGCGGGCGCCGTGGCGGCTGGTCTGGCGGAGCCTCTACAAGGCGCTGGCGCTGTCGCTGGAGGCGTATCGCCACGGGCGGGTGGTGTTCGCCGGGGATGCTGCGCATCTGGTGCCGATCTTCGGCGTGCGCGGACTCAATTCCGGCATCGACGACGCGCACAACCTGGGCTGGAAGCTCGCCCTGGTGGCGCGCGGCGCGGCGCCGGCGGCGCTGCTCGACAGCTACAGCCTGGAGCGGCGGCGGGTCACGGCGGAGAACCACGCGCAGGCCACCAGGAGCACCTGGTTCATGTCCCCGCCCGGCGCGGGGTTCCGGCTGATGCGCGACGCGGCGCTGGAACTGGCCGGCGCGCACGCATTCGCCAGCGCGCTGCTCAACCCGCGCCAGTCGGCGGCGCATGTGTACGACGCCTCCCCGGCAGTGACGCCGGATGCGGTGCCCTGCGCCGAGGGGGTGGTGCCGGGCGCGGGCCTGCCGAACCTGCCGGCGACGATCGTGGGTCCGGCGGGCGCGCCGACGGCCGGGTTCCTGCAGGATGCCCTGCCGCCGCTGGGGTTCACGCTGCTGGCCTTCGTCGAGGCGCTCGGCGGTCCGCGTGCGCTGGCTCCGCTGGCGGCGGCGCTGGCGGGTGCCGGGGTTCCGCTGCGCCTGCTGCCGGTGCTCCGGGATGCGCCGGTTGCCGGAGGGGCGGTCGGAGGGGCGGTCGGAGGGGCGGTCGGAGGGGCGGCCGGAGGGGCGGGCTACGTGGTGGATGCCGACGGCACCTTGGCCGCGCGCTTCGCCGCCGCGCAATTTCCGCTCACTCTGCTGCGCCCGGACGAGCACGTGGCCGCCCGCTTCGCCGGGGCCGATCCCGCGCCGATCCTGGCGGCGCTGGATCGCGCGCTGGCCCCCCCCTTTGGCGGCGCGCCCGCCACCGGGACGGCGGCCGCCGCGGTGTCCGCGACCGCCACCGAACGCGGGTTCGAGGCGATCAGCCGCGCGCTGGAGACGGCCGGGCCGGAAGGCGCGGCCGGGCTGTTGGCCCGGCTGGCCCTGCTGCTGGCCGAGGAACTGGGCGATGCCGATCGCGTCCTGCGCTGCGTCGCGGCCGCGGCGGCCACCCGATAGGCCGCGCCCGCGCTACCCCGCGATCCGCCCGCCGGGCAGCGGCCGCGCCACCCCTGTCGTGCCTGTGAAGCTCAGCGGCAGTCCGGCCGCGACGCGCGCGGCGAGGAAGCCGAAGCACTGCGCCTCCAGCGCGTCGCCGTCCCAGCCCACCGCCTCCACCGGATCGACCGGAGCGGGGAGGGCGGCGCGCAACGCGTCCATGATCGCGGGGTTGTGCCGCCCGCCGCCGCACACCAGCCAGCGGTGCGGCGGCGCGGGCAGGCGGGTCGCGGCCACCGCCCCGGCGGTGAAGGCGGCAAGCGTCGCGGCCCCATCCGCGGCCGACAGCGCGGCGATCCCGCTCTCGGCCAACGCGGCGGCGAAATCCAGCCGGTCGAGCGATTTCGGCGCCGGCCGGGCGAAATACGGCTGCGCCAGGAGCCGCGCCAGCACCGCCCGATCGACCCGGCCGGCGCGGGCCAGCGCGCCGTCGCGGTCGAACGCCGCGCCGGTGTGCCGCGCCGTCCAGTCATCGAGCGGCCCGTTGCCTGGCCCGGTGTCGCAGGCCACCAGGTCCCCGCCTGGTTCGATCCCCTGGGACTCTGTCCCTTGGGGCCCTATCCACGTCACGTTCGCCACCCCGCCGATGTTGAGTACCGCCAGCGGGCGTTCCAGCCCGTCCGCGAGCGCGGCGTGGAACACCGGGACGAGCGGCGCGCCCTGGCCGCCGGCGGCGACGTCGGCCGAGCGGAAATCCCACGCCACCGGAACCCCGGTCAGCCGCGCCAGCAGCGCCGCGTCGCCCACCTGCCAGCTGCGGCGCTGATCCGGGCGATGCAGCAGGGTCTGGCCGTGGAAGCCGATCAGGTCCGGCGCCCCGCCGAGCGCCAGGGCGGCGCGGGCGTGCTGCTCGGTCAGCGCGCGCACGGCCCCGGCCAGTTCGGGATCGTCCGGCGCCAGCCCGGGCGCGCGGTCCAGCAGGCGGCGCAGCGTGGCGCGCAGGGCCGCTTCATACGGCAGGGTCAGCCGCGGGCCGAACCCGGCGATGCGAACCCCGTCTGTCTCCACCCAGGCGGCATCGACGCCGTCGAGCGAAGTGCCGCTCATCAATCCGATCGTGCGCAGCATTCCGGCGTGCATCTCCCCGTACATCTCCCCCTGGGACCGGCTTCATGCTAGCCCGGCGGCGACCGGAACGGGATAAGCCTTGATGTCGAACGCCGATTTCCTTGCCGAAGCCACCGCGCGCGGCTTCGTTTTCCAGTGCACCGATACCGAGGGGCTGGACGCCGCGCTGCGCGCCGCGCCGATCGCGGCCTATATCGGCTTCGATTGCACCGCCGACAGCCTGCATGTCGGCAGCCTGGTGCAGATCATGATCCTGCGCCTGCTGCAGAAGCACGGCCACCGTCCGGTGGTGCTGCTGGGCGGTGGCACCACGCGGATCGGCGATCCGTCCGGCAAGGACGAATCCCGCCAGCTGCTGACCGACGAACAGATCGCCGCCAACATGGCCGGTATCCGCCGCTGCTTCGACCCGTTCCTGCGCTTCGGCGACGGGCCCGGCGAGGCGCTGCTGGCCAACAACGCGGACTGGCTCGATCCGCTCGGCTACATCCCGCTGCTGCGCGATGTCGGCACGCATTTCACCATCAACCGGATGCTGACCTTCGATTCGGTCAAGCTGCGGTTGGAGCGCGAGCATCCGCTGACCTTCCTCGAATTCAACTACATGATCCTACAGAGCTACGATTTCCGCGAACTGTCCCGCCGGCTGGGCGTCGTGTTGCAGATCGGCGGGTCCGACCAGTGGGGCAACATCGTCGCCGGGATCGAACTGACCCGCCGGACCGACGCGAAGGGCGTGTTCGGGCTGACGACGCCGCTGATCACCACCGCCTCGGGCGCCAAGATGGGCAAGACGGCGCGCGGCGCGGTGTGGCTGACCGCCGACAAGTGCAGCCCGTTCGACTACTGGCAGTTCTGGCGCAACACCGAGGACGCCGACGTGGGCCGCTTCCTGCGCCTGTTCACCGACCTGCCGCTGGCCGAGATCGCGCGGCTGGAAGCGCTGGGCGGGGCGGAGATCAACGAGGCGAAGAAGCTGTTGGCGACCGCGGCGACCGCGCTGCTGCATGGACCGTCGGAGGCCGCCGTCGCGGCGCGGCTGGCGCAGGAGGTTTTCGAGGAAGGCAACGCCGAAGGGCTCGCCGCCGTCCCGGTGCACCTGCCGCCGGGTGCGTTGGAGGCTGGGGTCCCGGTCCTCAATCTGTTCGTGCAGGCGGGATTGGCGACCAGCAATGCGGCGGCACGGCGGGCGATCCGGGGCGGGGCGGTGCGGGTCAACGACCGGGTTGTGACGGACGAGTCCATGTTGATCCGTAATGCCGATCTGCGCGATCGAGCCGTCAAGCTCTCGTTCGGAAAGAAGACGCACCGGCTGGTGCGGTTTTGGGGGCCGGAAACCGAGCAATCGTGATCGGCGGCCAAGCGCGGCGGCGGGGGGCCAAGGGTACCCCTGGCGGTAACCTTCGGTCAGGGAACCGGGGGGACTTGCGGGACGTGGCCTCTTCGTATAAACTGGTCATCTATCTGGTTAGATGGGTACGCAGATGCACATGCACATGGTCGGGGTGTTCGAGGCCAAGACGCGGCTGACCGCGCTGCTCGATGAGGTGGAGGAGGGCGGCGAGGTCCTGATCACCCGTCGCGGCAAGCCGGTGGCGCGGCTGGTGGCGGCCGATCCGGGATTCGATCGCGACCGCGCCCGCCGCGCCGCCGCCGGGCTGCGGGAGGCGAGCAAGGGGGTGACCCTGGGCGGGCTGAGCCTGAAGGAGCTGATCGGCGAAGGGCGGCGGTGAGCCTCGTCCTGGACAACTCCGTGGCCCTCGCCTGGTGTTTCGAGGACGAACAGACACCGGCGATCATGGCAGTGCTTGACCTGGTGACCGAGACGGGGGCGGTGGCGCCGCAGTTGTGGCCGGTCGAAGCGCTGAACGGTTTGCTGGTGGCGGAGCGGCGGGGGCGGATTTCGGCGCCGCTGCGAGCGCGGCTTTCCGGGTTCCTGCAGGCGTTGCCGATCACCATCGATACCGCGATGGCGGAGCGGGCCTGGACGGCGACGGCACCGCTGGCCGAGCGCTACCGGCTGACGGCGTACGACGCGGCGTATCTGGAAGTGGCGCTGCGGCTTGCGTTGCCGCTGGCGACGACGGACGCGGCGTTGGTCGCGGCGGCGCAGCAGGCCGGGGTGGGGTTGGTGGTGGCGGGGTGAGGGGGCGGGCCGAGGAAGCAAGG
>JAJZVS010000166.1 GCA_021845555.1 Pseudomonadota bacterium | reverse complement strand
CACGGTAAGCCGCCCGCCGGCGTGCTGACGGGCGACGCGCTCGGGCCCGCCGAGTTCACGCGCGGCCGCCTCGCGCGCCGCCAGTTCCTCGAGTTCGGGCTGCCAGTCCGCCGCCGGCGGGCGCGGGCCCTGCATGTCGTCGGGCATATCCGGACGATCCCCCTGTTTCTTGTGCGGTGTCAGGCTATACGGCAGATCGATGCGGCCGGAAAATTCCAGGAAGCTGCTCACGCCGCGCCGCGCGCGTTTGGACGATTGACGTAAAGCGTCAATTGGCTTATGTCTCACCTCCCGTGATCCGGAGCTTCCGCGACAAGCGAACCGAGGCTTTTGCGCAGGGTGCGTTCGTCCCTGCGTTTCAGGGGTTCGAACGGCAGGCCTACAAGCGCCTGGAAATCCTGGACGCCGCGACCAGCCTTCAGGCGCTGCATGCCTTTCCCAGCAACCGGCTGGAGAGCCTGCACGGCGACCGGGCCGGTCAGTTCAGCATCCGTATCAATCAGCAGTGGCGGATCTGCTTCGCGTGGCCCGCCGAGGCACCCGGCCCGTCCCATGTCGAGATCGTGGATTACCACTGAATGAAGGAGCCGCCGCATGCCACGTCCCGCGATCCATCCCGGCGAAATCCTCGGCGACGAACTGGCCGAACTCCGCGTGACGGCGACCGAACTGGCCCGCCAGATCAAGGTTCCGCCTAACAGGATCAGCCAGATCATCCATGGGCGCCGGGGTATTACCGGCGATACCGCCCTGCGGCTCGGCCACTGGTTCGGGTCAGGCGCGGAGACCTGGCTCAATCTGCAAAGCGCCTATGAATTGCGGCTTGCCGAACAACGCGCGGGACGGGAGATTGCCCGCCTGCCGGTCCGCCCGGCGCCGGCGTCCGGCCCCCCGCCGGCCGATGCGCCGGCCGGGTCGCCCGCGAACCCCTGACCGGAGACCGGGAGAGCCCGGCGCCACCCATCAACCCCGGATCGAAACGGAGAGCCCGAATGAGCGAGCAGGATCTGCTGTGGGAGGTACGGGACGGCATCGGCTGGATCACCTTCAACCGCCCGGCCGCGCGCAACGCGCTGACCTTCGCCATGTACGAGCGCCTGGCCGAGTGCGCCACCGCCGCCGGCGAAGACCCCGCCATCCGCGCCCTGGTGCTGCGCGGCGCCGGGGAGAAAGCCTTCGCCGCCGGCACCGATATCTCCCAGTTCCGCGCCTTCGCCACGCCGGAAGACGCGCTCGCCTACGAATCCCGCCTCGACCGCGTGCTGGAGGCGCTGGAGCGCTGCCCCAAGCCCACGATCGCCGCGATCGCCGGGGCCTGCACCGGCGGCGGGGCAGGGATCGCCGCCGCCTGCGACATGCGCATCGCCGCCCGCTCCGCCCGTTTCGGCTTTCCGGTCGCGCGCACGCTGGGCAACTGCCTGTCGATGGCGAACTACGCCCGCCTCGCCGCCCTGATCGGTCCGGCGCGGGTGACCGAGATCCTGTTCACCGCCCGGCTGATCGAGGCCGAGGAGGCCAAGGCGATCGGCCTCGTCTCCGAGCTGCTCGATGACGCGGCGGCGCTCGAAGCCCGTGCCGCCGCCCTCGCCGCCCTGGTCGCCAGCCATGCGCCGCTGACCCTGCGCGCCACCAAGGAAGCGCTGCGCCGCCTGCGCCCGCGCCTCGCCACCGAGGAGGGCAGCGACCTGATCGTCATGTGTTACATGAGCCAGGACTTCCGCGAGGGGATGGAAGCCTTCCTGGGCAAGCGCCCGCCTGCCTGGCAGGGGCGCTGACGGCACGACCCGCGATTGTGCTTGCGCCGCGGCGCGGAAACGCCGATATAGCCGTTGTGCACTGCGGTCGCGTGATGGCTGCCGCCCCTCAGGGGCAGTGGCCGCGCCGTGCGCCTCCCTCCATCCAGGTTCGCCCCGTCGTCGCGCGGGCAGGCGGACAATCAGGCGCTCGCCGTTTCCGCCGGGGAAATCACCCGGCCGGCCGGCGCTGGAGCATTTTGTTTCGTGTCATCCTCTGAATTCGCCTCGCTCGGCCTCGCCGAGCCGCTGCTGCGCGCCCTCGACCGGCTGGGCTATAGCACGCCCACGCCGATCCAGTCCGGCGCCATCCCGCCCCTGCTGGCGGGCCAGGACCTGCTCGGCATCGCCCAGACCGGCTCCGGCAAGACCGCGGCCTTCTCCCTGCCGCTGCTGCAACAACTGATCGCCACCCCGTCCCGCCCGCACCCGCAGGCCACGACGGCGCTGATCCTGGCGCCGACGCGCGAACTCGCCCTGCAGATCGAGGAAAGCCTCCGCGGCCTGACCGAAGGGCGGCGCCAGCGGATCGTCCCGATCCTCGGCGGCTGCTCGCGCTATGCGCAGGTGAACCGCATGCGCCCCGGCGTGGATATCGTCGTCGGCACCCCGGGCCGCATCTGCGACCTGCTGGGCACCGGAGAGCTGAAACTCCACGACGTGCGCTACTTCGTGCTGGACGAGGCCGACCGCATGCTCGACCTCGGCTTCATCCGCGACATCCGCCGGATCGTCGCCGCCCTGCCGGCCAACCGCCAGTCGGCGCTGTTCTCCGCCACCATGCCGCGGGAGGTCGAAACGCTCGCCTCCAGCCTGCTGCGCGCCCCGGCCCGGGTCGAAATCGCCCGTGCCCCGGAAACCACCCCGCGCATCGACCAGCACGTCCACTTCGTCGAAACCTCCGGCAAACGCGCCCTGCTCGGGCGCCTGCTCGCCGATCCGGGGATGGAACGGGTGATCGTGTTCACCCGCACCAAACGCGGCGCCGACCGCGTGTCCGAAGCACTGGACGAACGCGGCGTCGAAGTCAGCACGCTGCACGGGAACAAAAGCCAGCCGCAACGGCAGAAAGCGCTCGACCGCTTCCGCCGCGGCCAAAGCCGCGTCCTGGTCGCCACCGACATCGCCGCCCGCGGCATCGATGTCATCGGCGTCTCCCACGTCATCAACTTCGACCTGCCGGCCCAACCGGAAGACTACGTCCACCGCATCGGCCGCACCGCACGCGCCGGCGCGGCCGGCATCGCCATCTCGTTCTGCGACAACACCGAACGCGCCACCCTGCGCGCGATCGAACGCATGACCGGCACGGCACTGCAACGGGCTGCCTGAGGGGCTGGAAGAAAGCCAGGGGGACGCTGTCCCCCTGGACCCCCTGCCAGGGGACATTGTCCCCTGGACCCCTCGGACGGCTTCGCCAGGAAGGGGGCGCGACCCGGACCAGCCAAGGTCCGGGTCGCGCCCCCTTCCTGGCGAAGCCAACTGAAGGGTTCCAAGGGCGATGCCCTTGGCGGGGTTCCAAGGGGCAGCGCCCCTTGGCCTTCTTTCCCACCCCCCCAGTCAGTTCCGCGGCAGCCGCGTGCTGGTTGGCGCGTTCGGGTTCTGGGCGCGGTGGCGGAGCAGGTGGTCGGCGAGGGTGCAGGCGAGCATGGCTTCGCCGACCGGGACCGCGCGGATGCCGACGCAGGGGTCGTGGCGGCCTTTGGTGGTGATGGTGGTGTTCTGGCCGGCGCGGTCCACGGTGTGGCGCGGGCTCAGGATGGAGCTTGTGGGTTTCACCGCGAAGCGCGCGACGATCGGCTGGCCGGATGATATGCCGCCGAGGATGCCGCCGGCATGGTTGGCGGCGAAGGCCACCAGCCCGTCCTTCATCTCCATTTCGTCGGCGTTGTCTTCCCCGCGCAGGCTGGCGGCGGCGAAGCCGTCGCCGATTTCCACGCCCTTGACCGCGTTGATGGACATCAGTGCGGCGGCCAGGTCGGCGTCGAGCTTGCCGTAGATCGGCGCGCCGAGGCCGGGCGGCACGCCGTCGGCCGTCACTTCGATGACGGCGCCGAGCGAGGATCCCGCCTTGCGCACGTCCAGCAGGATAGCCTCCCATTCCGCCGCGGCGACGGGGTCGGGGCAGAAGAACGGGTTGGCGTCCACCGCGTTCCAGTCCCAGCGCGTACGGTCGATTTTGTGCGGTCCCAGCTGGATCAGGGCGCCGCGGATGCGGATCGCCGGGCCGAGCACCAAGCGCGCGACCGCGCCGGCGGCGACGCGCATCGCGGTTTCCCGCGCGGAGGAACGTCCGCCGCCGCGGTAGTCGCGGATGCCGTATTTCAGGTCGTAGGTCAGGTCCGCGTGGCCGGGGCGGAACTTCGCGGCGATTTCGCCGTAGTCGCGCGAGCGCTGATCGACGTTCTCGATCGTCAGGGCGATCGGCGTGCCGGTGGTGCGGCCTTCGAACACGCCTGAGAGGATGCGGACCTGGTCGGGTTCCTGGCGCTGGGTGGTGAAGCGCGACTGGCCGGGCCGGCGGCGGTCGAGGAACGGCTGGATGTCGGCTTCGGACAGCGGCAGCAGCGGCGGGCAGCCGTCGATCACGCAGCCGATCGCCGGGCCGTGGCTCTCCCCCCAGGTGGTGATGCGGAACAGGTGGCCGAAGGTGTTGTGGCTCATCGGAGCGGTCGGTCAGACGTCGCTGCCCTCGGCGATCGCGATGTCCGGCGCGTCGGGGTGCTTCATGCCGACGATGTGGTAGCCGCAATCGACGAAATGGACTTCGCCGGTGACGCCGCCGGAGAGATCCGACAGGAAATACACCCCGGCGCCGCCGACATCCTCGGTGGTGGTGTTGCGGCGCATCGGCGAGTTGATCTGGTTCCAGCGCAGGATATAGCGGAAATCCCCGATGCCGGAGGCGGCGAGCGTCTTCACCGGTCCGGCGCTGATCGCGTTCACCCGGATGCCCGAGGTGCCGAGATCGGCCGCCAGGTAGCGCACGGAGGCTTCCAGCGCCGCCTTTGCGACCCCCATCACGTTATAGTGTGGCACCCATTTCCCGGCGCCCATGTAGGTGAGCGTCAGCAGACTGCCGCCCGGCTTCATCATCGGCACCGCCCGCTGGCTGACCGCGACGAAGGAGTAGCAGGAGATATCCATCGCCTGCAGGAACGCCTCGCGCGGGGTATCCAGGTAGCGCCCGCGCAGGAAGTTCTTGTCCGCGTAGCCGATCGCGTGGACCAGGAAGTCGATCCCATCCCAGCGTTCGCGCAGCGTGGCGAAGGCTGAGTCGATGCTGGCTTCGTCGGCGACGTCGCAGGGGATCACGAGATCGGATCCGACCGCGGCGGCGAGCGGGCGGACGCGGCGTTCCAGCGCCTCCCCCTGGAAGGTGAAGGCGAGTTCCGCGCCCTGGGCGGCGGCGGCGGCGGCGATGCCCCAGGCCAGCGACCGCTCGTTGGCCACGCCCATCACCAGGCCGCGCTTGCCTTGCATCAATGTGCCCTTGAGGGCGACCGTCGCGTGGGCGCTGTCGCGCATGCTGTCCTCGGGGGTTGTCCTGTCACCGTCCCTGGTGGCACAGCCCCTGGCGGCGGGGCAAGTGGCGCCCCGCGGGAAGGAGCCCCCCGATGGCCGACCCCAGCGACCCGTTTGCCCGCTTTCAGGCCTGGCTGGCGGCGGCCGAGGCGTCCGAGCCGAACGATCCCAATGCGATGACGCTGGCCACCGCGACCGCGGACGGGCGGCCCTCGGCGCGGATGGTGCTGCTCAAGGGCGTCGATGACCGGGGCTTCGTCTTCTACACCAACCGGGAAAGTCGGAAGGGCGGCGAACTGGCCGCGAATCCGCATGCGGCGCTGCTGTTCCACTGGAAATCCCTGCGCCGCCAGGTGCGGGTCGAAGGCCCGGTGGAAGAGGTGAGCGCGGCCGAGTCGGATGCGTATTTCGCCTCCCGCGCGCGGCTGTCGCGGCTGGGCGCCTGGGCCTCCGACCAGTCCCGGCCGCTGTCCAGCCGGGCGGTGCTGGTGGGGCGGGTGGCCGAGCTGGAGCTGCGCTACAAATTTGGAGAAATCCCCCGCCCGCCGCATTGGGGCGGCTACCGGCTGGTCCCCGAGGCGTTCGAGTTCTGGCAGGACATGCCCTACCGGCTGCACGACCGCAGCCGCCTGGTCCGCGCCGCCGGCGGCTGGGACGAGAGCCGGCTGTTCCCGTGATCCGCAATTTCGGCGACCACGCGGCGAACGAGCGCACCTTCCTCGCCTGGGTGCGAACCGCGATCGCGGTGATGGCGTTCGGCTTCCTGGTCGAGCGGTTCAACCTGTTCCTGCGGATCGCCGCGGCGGAGCTCGGGGTTCGGGCTGGCGCGGGCGCGGTGCTCCCGGTGGCGGGCCAAGGGTTCGGCCATGCGGTCGGGCTGGCGGTGATCGGCCTCGGCACGGGGATGATCGTGCTGGCGGCGGCGCGCTTCGTGCGGCTGTCGCGCGCGATCGACAGCGTGGAAATTCGCTCCGCCGGCGGGCTCAAGACGGACCTCGCGCTGGCGCTGGTGCTGGTCGTGCTCAGCCTCGCCTTGGCCGTCTATCTCTCGCATGCGCTGATCGGCCCGGTGTAGCCGCGTCCCGTCGCCCCCTTGCGTCCCGCGGCCGGCGGAGGCCAGATGCGCCCAAGCCGAACCGGAGGGAACCGCGCCCGATGCCTGAAGCACCGCACCTTGTCGAACTCGGCGGCGACTACCAGACGCTGCACGAGTTCATCCCCGCCGCCCGCGCCAAGGTTTCCGACCACAGCTGGGGCTATCTGATCGGCGCCACCGAGACCGAGACGACGATGCGGCGCAACCGCCTCGCGCTCGATCAGATCGCGTTCCGCCCGCGCGTGTGCCGCGACGTGCATCATGTCGATACCGCCAGCGTCTTCCTCGGCATGACGCTGCGCCTGCCGGTGCTGCTCGCGCCGGTGGGATCGCTCGAATCCTTCCATCCCGGCGGCGCGGCGGAGGCGGGGGCCGCGGCCTCGGCGTTCGGCGTGCCGATCATCGTGAGTTCGGTGACCAGGCCGGGGCTGGAGGAATCCGCCGCCGCCACGCCGGGGCCGAAAGTGTTCCAGCTCTACGTGCGCGGGGACGACAGCTTCGTGGACGACGCGGCCGATCGCGCGGTGGCGGCGGGCTACGACGCCTTCGCGATCACGGTGGACACCGCCGCCTATTCGCGCCGCGAGCGCGACATCGCCGCGCGTTTCGTCAAACCCTGGCGGGCGGCGGCGACCGGGCACGAGTTCCAGGCCGGCTTCTCCTGGCGCAACGTCGCCCGTTTCAAGGAGAAGCATCGGATCCCGCTGATCCTGAAAGGCATCGCCACCGCCGAGGACGCGGAAACGGCCTGCGATCTCGGCGTCGATGTGATCTACGTCTCCAACCACGGCGGCCGTCAGCTCGACCACGGACGCGGCGCGATGGACGTGCTGCCCGAGGTGATCGAGGCGGTGCGCGGCCGGGCGCGGGTGATGATCGACGGCGGCTTCTGCCGCGGCACCGATGTGGTGAAGGCGATCGCGTTGGGGGCCGACGCGGTCGGTATCGGGCGGCTCTATTGCTACGGCCTGGCCGCGGAGGGCGGCGCCGGCGTGCGGCGCGTGCTGGAACTGCTGGAGCAGGAGGTGGCGGTGGCGATGGCGCTGCTCGGCGTGACGAAGCTCGCCGACCTGACGCCGGAGTACCTGTATCGCGGTGCGCCGGCGGTGACTGCCCCGCATGTGCACAGCGCCTTTCCGCTGCTGTTTCCGACGCCGGAACGCCCGATATCCTGAGTATCGCGGCGCCCTGAGAGTTTGTGAATGAATGCCCGCCGCCAAAATCGCTGAGAAACCCGCGCGATGACAACGGGCGTTCATTGACAAGTTCGATTGTTTTTCAGGCTCTGGTTCTCACGTACCGACAACGGAGGGTCTTCCCATGCGCGGCATCGTCTTCACCGGCGGACGCGAGCTCGAACTGATGGAGTTCCCGGATCCCACGCCCGGACCGGGCGAGGTGGTGCTGGAGATGAAGGCGTCCGGCATGTGCGGCTCGGACCTGCACCAGTATCGCCGGCCGAAGGGCGCGAAAGAGAGCGTCGGCGGGCTGCCGGCCAATCCCGATCCGGTGATCGGCGGGCACGAACCCTGCGGCATCGTCGCCGCGCGCGGGCCGGGCGTGACCGAGGCGGATGCGCGCATCGGCGCGCGGGTGATGGTGCATCACTATCAGGGCTGCGCGCATTGCGCCCATTGCCGCTCCGGCTGGCAGCAGCTGTGCCAGGAAGTGCCGGTGAAGGTGTACGGCAACAACGCGCATGGCGGGCACGCGAAATACCTGAAGGTGCCGGCCAACACGCTGGTGGCGCTGCCCGACGAGCTGTCGTTCGAGGCCGGGGCGGCGATCTCCTGCGGCACCGGCACCGCCTGGGGCGCGCTGCGGCGGATGAACCTGTCGGGCAACGACACCATCGCCATCTTCGGCCAGGGACCGGTCGGGCTGTC
>JAJZVS010000165.1 GCA_021845555.1 Pseudomonadota bacterium | reverse complement strand
GATGGTGCCGACGCTGAGCGCGAGGCCGATATCGATCTCGGTCCATTTATGCGTGGTGAGATAGACGGCGACGAACGGGCCGAAGCCGGTCTGCACGTCGGCGAGGAAGAAGTTCAGCAGGTCGAGCCCGCGCCCGCCGCGGCCCGGGGAAGACGTTCCGGAGTCTGGCATCGCTCAGCCCGGCGCCGCCGCCTTGCCCGCGGCGGGGGCGGGTGCGGCCGGAGGCGATGCGGCTGGGGCCGGGGGCGGCGCGGGCGCGGGTCCCGCGGACGCGGGCGCGGCCGGCACAGGTGCGGCCGGCACGGATGCGGCTGGTGCGGGCGCGGCGGGCGCGGGCACGGGGGCAGGTCCAGGGGCCGGAGCAGGGGGCGCGGGTGTGGGCGGGGAAGGCTTTCCCGCCGCCCCGGCTCCGGCCCGCGGCACGGCCGGCTTCGGGGGCGGTTCCACCAGCACCGGCGCCGGCCGGTTGGCCCCCTTGTAGCGCGGCGCCTGGCGCAACTCGGCCGGCAGCAGGTCGAGCACGACCGGGTGCGCCGCGTCGCCGGGATGGAAATGCAGCGTGTCCCAATGCACCGCGATCTTGCGGCTGCCCACCCCCATGAAGCCGCCGAAATCGATCACCGCCGCCTGCGGCTTGCCGTCGCGGTCCACCAGCACGTCGATCAGCCGCCCGACCGGCTTGCCGTCCGGCCCGGTCACCGTCTGGCCGAGCACCGCGATCACTTGGTCCGGCGGCACGCGCTTCACCGGGAGCGGGTGCGGCACCGAAGCGGCGTGCGCCGGCGGGACCGGCGCGGCAGGCTTGGCGGGTGTGGCGGGGCTGATGCCGGGGGCGGTGCCAGGGGCGGTGTCAGGGGCGCTCCCAGCGGCGGTCCCAGCGGCGGTCCCAGCGGCGGTCCCAGGGGCAGCAGTGCCAGGGGCGGTGCCAGGGGCGGTGCCATGGGCGGGGACGGGCCCGGGGGTGGCGGCCGGGACCGGCGAGGCGGGGAGGGTGGTCGATGGCGTCGATGGTCCCTCGGCGCGGGTCGGCCGCGGCACGAGGGCCAGCAGCAGCACCGCGAGCACGATCGGGCTACGCGACACGGGATGCCTCCTTCGCCGGCGCGGGCCGGCCTCGCCCAACGCCGCGTCGCCCAACGCCGCGTCGCCCAGCGCCGCTTCGCCCAGCGCCGCTTCGCCAGGAGGCAAGCAGGATGCCGGCCGCGATCAGCGCGATCCCGGCGGCATGGTAGGCGCGGAAATGCTCGCCCAGGAACACCACCGCGAGCAGGCTGCCGAACAGCGGCATCAGATGCATGGATTGCCCGGCCCGCGCCGCGCCGATCAGCTCGATCCCGCGGTTGAACAGCAGATAGGCGATGAAGGACGGAAAGACCGCCATGTAGCCCATCGCCAGGAACGCGTGCGCGCCGGCATGGATATGCGCGCCCGAGGCCAGTTCGGCCAGGTAGAACGGCAGCATCATTACCGAACCGATCCCCATCGCCGCGGACAGGAAGCTGATCGGATGCACCGGGGGCCGCCGCCGCAGCATCACGCAATAGATGCCGTAGATCGCCAGCCCGCCCAGGATCCACACATCCCCCGGATTGAGCCGCAGCCCGAACAGCACCGCAGCCGAGCCGCGCCCGGCGATCACCGCCACGCCGGCCAGCGAGACCAGCACGCCGGCGCCCTGGCGCGGGCCCGGCCATTCCGCGAACAGCAGCATCGCCCAGACGATGATCAGCACCGGCTGCACCGATTGCAGCAGCAGCACATTGAGCGCCGTGGTCTGATCGAGCGCGATGTAGGACATCGTATTGTAGGTGGCGATGCCGGTGGCCGACAGCAGCAGCATCATCCGCCAGTGCCGGGCGAGCACCGGCGCGTCCTGCCGCAGATGCCGCCAGGCAAACGGCAACGAGAGCACGAACGCGCCGGTCCAGCGCCAATAGGCGAGCGCGACCGGCGGCACCAGCTCCGCCACCCCGCGCGCCAGGACGATATTGCCGGCCCACAGCAGGTTGGCGAGCGCGAGCACCACCCAGGGCGCATGCCACAGGCGGGTCCCGGTCAGACCGCGCAGCGCGAAGCCGCCGCCGGCGCCTCCGGGCGCGGCCGGCGCGGCGGGCGGGGAGGATAGTGCGCCGGCGCCCCCGGGGGCGGCTTGCGGCGTCCGTGGCGGCATCGGGCTCTCCGGTCGGGGAACAGGCTTGCGTGCGGGGAGATGGGGCGCGTTGACAGGCGGCTCGGCTGCGCCCGCCAGTTCGCCTGCGCCAGTCAGTACAGCATGCCGCGCGCGCAGGCGAACCAGGTCCGTCCGGCGGCGCCCGCCGGGGGAAGGCGCAGGCTCGGCAGCGCCGCGCCGGTGCCGATCGGCGTGAGCGTGCCGCCGCTCAGCAACAGCGCGACGCGACCCACCGCGCGGTCGGTCAGCGGCAGGCTGCTCGCCGCGACCGGGCCGGGGCCGAGGCGGGCGAAGGCGCTCCAGCCGCCGGCGGGCCCCTGGAAGCGGAGCTGGGCGAATCCCGACAGCGTCGGCGCTCCCGGTTGCGGCCGGGCGGTCAGGACGAATGTCGCGCCGTGCCCGCGCCAGAGCCGGACGCTGAACGTCGCGTCATGCCCGAGCGCCTGGCCGGTGCAGCTGTCCGGTCCGGTGCTGAAGCGCCACACGGTGGCCTCGGCGGGGAGGGCGGGGGCGGGCGGCGGCGCGGCGGGGGGCAGCGGCAGAGACAGGGTAGGAGCGGGCGGCGGCGCGCTCGGCGGATGTTGGCAGCCGAGCAGGCCGGCAACGGCCAGCAGGCTCGCGGCCAGCCGCAGTCGGGGCGACGCCGTCGCGGGCCGGGTCCCGCGCCGCTCCGGGCGGAGGGGGGCCTGGGGGGGGGCATCGGGTAGGCCGTGGAGCAGCCGGGGATCGCCGGTTTCGGGGCACTCCAGGCCGGGGCAGGGCGAAACCGGGCGAGGCGCGTGCATCGGGGGACTTCCGGTCGGGGGGCAACACCGCCGCGCGGGGTCCCGCTGCGGCGCTCCGCGTCGGGGCCGCGGAGCCGCATCTATAGCGCCGTCGCGCCGAAATGGCGCGTGGCTTCGCGATTCGTGCCAGGGGCGCGTGCGAGGGGCGCGTGCCGACCGGTTCAGGCCGAGCGCGACACCGCGGTTGGCGGGGCGGGCAGGGGCGGCGCCGCGGTCCTGCGCGGCGTTGCGTCGTGCCGGCCGCGGCGAATCGCCGGTTGCTCGATCGCCGCGTGCAGGGCCCAGGCGCAGGCCAGCGGCAGCAGCGTCGCGCCGGGGAGCCAGAGCAGGGTGAACCGTGCCCCATTGCCGCCGGCCCAGGCCGCCAGCGCCAGGCCGAGGAGCTTCTGCACCGGCTCGTTCACCAGATAAAGGCAATAGGACAGCCCTCCGAGTGCCTGCATCGGCCGCGACCGCAGCAGCCCGGCCGGCACGCCAGCCGCCCGCGCCAGCCAGCGGGCGCTCCCCCCCGTGCCCCCTTCGGCGGCATCCCCGGCGGCCCGTTGGATCGCAAGGCAGGCGGACCAGACCAGCGGCGCGGCAAGCTTTCCCGCCCCGCCCTGGACGAGGCACAGCACCAGGACCCCGCCCAGCACCGCCAGGTAGCGCCGCGGCGCGCCGCCGGAGACCAGCCCGGCGCCGGCCAGGCCGAGCGCGAAATACTGCGCCTTGTTCGGCAGGAAGGCGCGGCTGAAACCCCATCCCGGCGGCGCCAGCGCGCCCCATGCCAGCGCGGCGGCGGACAGCACCAGGAACCCCCGCACCAGCCAGGCCGGATCGCCTCCGCCGCGCACGGCGGCCAGCGCGGCCAACACGGCGTAGAACTGCCATTCCGTGCTCAGGCTCCAGGCCGCGCCGAGGAAGCTCACCCACACGCCGGGCAGCACGGCGTGCGGAAACAGCCCGTGCGTCATGGTCAGATGGGCCAGGATTCCGGGCGCCCAGGAGGCCGGCCAGCCGCCCGACCAGATCGCCCGCGCCGGGCTGGACGCCCCGATCCAGGGCATGTGCGCGAAGCCGCGCGGCAGCGGCTGCACCAGGACGGCGAGCGCGAGCACCGCCAGATAGACCGGGAAGATGCGCCGGACGCGCGCGCGCAGGAACGGCGCGGGCTGCCAGCCGAACCGGTCGAGCGAGCGCAGGATCACGAGGCCGCTGAGGGCGAAGAACACATCGACCGCCGCCTCCCCGTGCGCGAACGGCGCCTGCGCCCAGCCGGGCAGGGCGGCGAACGGCATCAGGTGGGACAGCAGCACATAGACCGCCAGCCCGCCGCGCAGCCCATCGAGACAGTCCAGCCGGCGCACCCGCGCCCCCTATCTTTCGGTTGCGCGGCCAGCCTGGGGCGAAGGGGTTAACCGATCGCGAAAATGCCCCCGCGGCCGAGGCTCCGGGCGCGGCAAGGCCGGACACCGGCGCGGGCCGGCTTGCAAATCCTGCTCTGCGCCGCTATTTGAACTGTCACTCACATTCTCCGCTGCTTTTACGGGGGGTGGCCTTCACGGGCCGCCTTTTTTTGTTGCCGCACTCCGACCGTCGCACCGCCGATCTGCCGCATCCGGGCCTCGAAGCCCGGCTGGCCGCCCTTGTGGCGCCCACGCTCGAAGCGATGGGCTACGAGCTCGTGCGGGTCGCCGTGCTGGGCCGGGACCGGCCGACCGTGCAGGTGATGGCCGACCGCGCCGACGGTTCGCTGATCGCGGTGGCCGATTGCGAGGCGATCAGCCACGCGCTCGGTGCCGTCCTCGATGTCGAGGACCCGTTGCCCCGCGCTTGGCAGCTGGAGGTGAGTTCCGCCGGCATCGACCGCCCGCTCACCCGGGTGAAGGACTGGAACCGCTTCGCCGGCCATCTGGCCCGCGCCGAGACCGAGATGCCGGTGGACGGCCGCAAGCGCTTCGCCGGCGTGGTGCTCGGCGCCGATGCGCAAGCGGCCCGCCTGCGCCTGGACGACGGGCAGGAAGTGGCCTTGCCGTTCGGGAGCCTCCGCCGTGCCCGTCTCGTGCTGACCGACGCGCTGATCGAAGCCACCGCCCAACCGCCGCGAACCAACTGAGAGACCGCCATGGACACCGCGATCGCCCGTCCCGAGCTGCTGCTGGTCGCCGACGCCGTCGCGCGCGAGAAGAACATCGAGCGCGAGGAAGTCATCGAGGCGATGGAGCAGGCCATCCAGAAGGCCGGCCGCGCCAAATACGGCCACGAGAAGGACATCCGCGCCACCATCGACCGCAAGACCGGCGACGTCCGCCTGTCGCGCTGGACCGAGATCGTCGAGACGGTCGAGAACGAAGAGACGCAGATGCCGAGCGCGGTGGCGCGCAAGCTGTTCCCCGAGAAAGCAGTGGGGGATTTTATCGTCGATCCGCTGCCGCCGATCGACTTCGGCCGCATCGCCGCGCAGACCGCCAAGCAGGTGATCGTGCAGCGGGTGCGCGAGTACGAGCGCAAGAAGCAATACGACGAGTTCAAGGACCGCGTGGGCGAGATCATCAACGGCCTGGTCAAGCGTACCGAGTACGGCAACCTGATGGTCGAGCTCGGCCGCGCCGAGGCGCTGCTGCGCCGCGACGAGCTGATCGGGCGCGAATCCTTCCGCAACGGCGACCGCGTGCGCGCCTATATCTACGACGTGCGGGAAGAACCGCGCGGCCCCCAGATCTTCCTGTCGCGCACGCATCCCGGCTTCCTCGCCAAGCTGTTCGCGCAGGAAGTGCCCGAGATCTACGACGGCATCATCGAGATCAAGGCGGTGTCCCGCGATCCCGGCTCGCGCGCGAAGATGGCGGTGATCAGCCGCGATTCCTCGATCGACCCGGTGGGCGCCTGCGTCGGCATGCGCGGCTCGCGCGTGCAGGCGGTGGTGGCGGAATTGCAGGGCGAGAAGATCGACATCATCCCCTGGTCGCCGCAGGCCGCCACCTTCGTGGTGAACGCGCTGGCCCCGGCCGAAGTGAGCAAGGTGGTGATGGACGAGGAAGCGGGCCGGGTCGAAGTGGTGGTGCCGGAGGATCAGCTCAGCCTGGCGATCGGCCGGCGCGGGCAGAACGTGCGGCTCGCCTCGCAGCTGACGCGCTGGGACATCGACATCCTGACCGAGGCCGAGGAAAGCGAGCGCCGCCAGGAGGAGTTCCGCCGTCGCAGTGGCGTGTTCGTGGAAGCGCTGGACGTGGACGACGTGATCGCCGGGCTGCTGGTGACCGAGGATTTCAGCTCGGTCGAGGATCTTGCCAGCGTGCCGCTGGAGGAACTGGCGGAGATCGAAGGCTTCGACGAGAACATCGCCGCCGAGCTGATCCGCCGCGCCGAGGAGTTCATCTCCCGCCGCGACAACGCGCTCAACGAGCAGCGGGTGGCGCTCGGCGTCACCGACGAGGTGGCGGCGTTCGAAACCTTCACCCCGGCGATGCTGGTGGCGCTGGGCGAAAAAGGGGTCAAGAGCCTCGACGATCTCGCCGATCTCGCCTCCGACGAGCTGATCGAGATCGTCGGCGCCGAGCACATGGACGAGGAGACCGCGAACGCCGTCATCATGGCGGCGCGCGCCCATTGGTTCGGCGAGGAGGGCGGCGCCCCGGACGGGGCAGCCGAGGAAGCAGGCGACGCGGCGCCCGAGGCCGAAGCGGAGGCTGACCACGACGATTGATCCCGCCCGCACCCCCGACGCTGACGCCGCGCCGGCGAACGTCGCTGCCGAGGCCGTTGCTGCCGAGGATGTCGGGGCCGAGGACGTCATGCTGGACGAGCCGGAAACCGGCCCGCTGCGGCGCTGTCTGGCGACGCGCGAACGCCGGCCGAAGGGGGAAATGATCCGCTTCGTGATCGGTCCGGACCGTGCGCTGGTGGCCGATCTGGCCGGACGCCTGCCCGGGCGGGGAATGTGGTTGAGCGCGCGAGCCGATGTGATAGAAACCGCACGGGCGAGGGGGCTGTTCGCCAGGGCAGCGCGTGCACCGGTGGTCGTGCCGTCGGATCTGTTGGCGCGACTGCGGGCGGGGCTTGAGGAACGGATCGTGTCGCATCTCGGTCTGGCCCGGCGTGCCGGGCAGGCCGTCGCGGGATTCGACAAGGCCGGCGAATTTCTGGCCGCGGGTCGTGCCGGCCTGATCGTGCAGGCCGCCGACGGCAGCGCCGACGAATGCCGGCGCTTCCTGGGTGACCGGATCGCGGGCGGCCAGGGCGACGGCAGTCGGGTTGTCCGGGTGGTCCGGCCGCTGTCGGCCGCGGCGATCGGGGCGGTTTTCGGCCGTGCGCGCACGGTGCATGTCGCCCTTGCGCACGGACGTCTGGCCGAGGCGCTGGCCGAGGCGGCTGACAAACTGGCCGGGCTTGCCGGCGTGTCGGCGGAACGGCCGGCGGCGCAAGCGGCAACGGAATCGGCCGGCGGCGACGCCGGCCATCAAGGGGCCGCGCAAGCGGGCCGCGAGCGAACGGGCGAAGCCCGTGACTGTGGATCGGCGGGCACAGCCCGCGACTGTGGATCGGCGGGCACAGCCCGCGGCGGCGTATCGGCGGGCACAGCCCGGGACTTTGGATCAGCGGGCGCAGCCCGACAGGCGGGGTAATGAACGAAGGCAACGATCAGGACGCGAGCAAGGGCAGGCTTTCCCTGCGGCCCGCCGGACGGCTCGAGATCGGACGGACGGTCGATGCCGGTTCGGTCCGGCAGAGCTTCAGCCATGGCCGGTCCAAGGTGGTGCAGGTCGAGGTGCGCAAGAAGCGCGCCCCCGGCGCCGCGCCCGCTCCGGCCGCCCCTGGCGGCGGCGGTGCCGCGCAGGGCGCCCGTCCGTCCTCCGCGGGACGCCCCGCGACCGGACCCGCGCGCGCCCTGACCGCCACCGAACTGGCCGCCCGCCAGCGCGCCCTGGTCGAGCAGCAGCGCGAGTCCGCGCGCCGCGAGGCCGAGCGCCGCGAGCAGGAGAAGATCTCCATCCTGTCGGCCGCCGAGGAGGCGCGCCGGCGCGAGGAGGATGCGCGCAAGGCCGCCGAGGCCGAAGCCGCGCAGCAGGAAGCCGATGCCGCGGCGCGCCGCGAGGAGGAGAACGCGGCCCGTCGCGCCGCCGCTGCCGCCGCTGCCGCCGCCGCCGCGGGCACGCCGCTGGCCGCCCCGGCCGAGTCTGAGGCCGACGCCGAACATGCCGCGGTGGCCCGCAGCGGTGCCGCCGCCGGTGCGCCGCAAACCGCGCGCCCCGCGCCCGCAGGCCGCCCTGGCCCCGCCAGGCCCGGGGAGGACGCGCGCCGCCGCCCCGGCGCCGCTCCCGCCGCCCCGGCCACCCCGACCGAGACCCTGCGCCTGCGCGCCGGCCGCGGCGGGGAGGAGGAAGAA
>JAJZVS010000164.1 GCA_021845555.1 Pseudomonadota bacterium | reverse complement strand
CGCGCGCGTCGCGAAGTCGGCAAACAGCTCCCCCAGCTTGCGCCACATGGCGAAAGTGACGGCGTTGCGCTTCGTCGGGTTGGAGAGGGTGACGACGGCGATGCCGGCGTCGTCCTGCGCGACCAGGATATCGGGGTCCGTTGCCATATCATGCACCTTTGCTTTCGCCCCCCAGCATGCCATCACCCTCGGATCGCGCCAAGCGGCGCCCGCGCCGCCAGAAGGCGCCCTCAGTTGCGGGAGCGACCGACCGATGCCCGGATCCCTCGAAGGCCTGCGCGTGCTGGACCTCACCAGCAACCTCTCCGGCCCCTATTGCTGCATGATGCTCGCCGATCACGGCGCCGACGTGCTCAAGCTGGAACAGCCGGGCAAGGGCGACGCGGCACGCAACATGCCGCCCTTCGTGAACGGCGAGAGCGCGCCGTTCATGATTTGGAACCGGAACAAGAGATCCGTCGCGATCGACCTCAAGACCGAGCGCGAGCGGTTCCTGTCGCTGGTCGATACCGCGGATTTCGTGGTGGAGAACTTCCGCCCCGGGGTGATGGACCGGCTGGGCCTCGGGTGGGAGGCGATCCATGCGCGCAACCCGCGCACCATCATGGGGTCGATCTCCGGCTTCGGCCAGACCGGCCCCAATTCGCGGCGTGGCGGGTTCGACCTGATCAGTCAGGCGATGTCCGGCCTGATGAGCATCAACGGGCCGGAGGACGGTCCCCCGTTCCGCCTGCCGATTGCGATCTCCGATGTCGCCGCCGGCATGTTCCTCGCCTTCGGCCTGCTGGCGGCGCTGGAGGCGCGGCACCGCACCGGCCAGGGCCAGTATGTCGAGACCTCGCTGGTGGAAGCCGCGACCTCGTTCTGCGTCTATGAGGCGGCGCATTATTTTGCCACCGGCACGCGCCCGCCGCGCATCGGCCAGCAGCATCGCGGCAGCTCGCCCTATCAGGTGTTCGCCACCAGGGACGGCTACATTACCGTCGGCGCCTCGCAGCAGAAGTTCTTCGTCGCCCTGTGCGAGATCCTGGGTGTCCCGGAACTCGTCGCGGACCCGCGCTTCGGCTCGGTGGCCGAGCGGGTGGCGCACAACCGGGACCTGGTCGCGCTGCTGGCCGAACGGGTGCGCATGCAGCCCTCCGCCCACTGGCTGGCGGCGCTGGAAGCGGCCGGCATCCCGGCCGGGCCGGTGATGGGCTTCGACGAGGTGTTCACCGACCCGCACATGCTGGCGCGCGGCATGGTGGCGGAGACGGAGCACCCGGTCACGGGGAAGTTCCGCACCCTCGGCGTGCCGGTGAAGCTGTCGGCCACCCCGGGTTCGGTGCGCCGTCCGGCGCCGCGGCTCGGCGAGCACAGTGGGGACGTTTAGCTACAGGCTGACGATTTGCCCGGCGCCGACCGCTTCCAGGAAGGTCGCCACGCCGGCAACCTGCACGCCCGGACGCAGCGCGGCGGCCTCCAGCCCCTCGGCGCGCAACCCGGCCTCGCAGGCGATCAGGCGGACCCCGAGTTCGTCCGCGGCCTCCCGCAGCGTGTCGAGGCCGGCGACTCCGGCAGCGGAAACCCGTTCGTCGCGGCCCTGATCGGCCAGTCCTGACCAGTCCGCCAGCAATGCGTGGCAGCCGGCGTTGGTGGCGAAGACCACCACAGGCCGGCCCAGCGCGGCGGCGCCGGTGGCGAGCACGAAGGCGTAATGGGCCCGCTCATGCGTGCCCGACAGCAGCAGAACGCCGAACGGCCGGGGTTCAGACCGCACAGGCCGGCGCTTCCGCCGCATCGCGGTGCGCGGACAGGTCGGTGATGGTCCGCGCCGGCCCGCACAACGCGCAGTGCGGATCGGGCCGCAGCCGCACGGTGCGGAAGCTTGATGCCAGCGCGTCCCAGATCAGTAGCCGGCCCGCCAGGCTTTCGCCGATCCCGAGGATTTCCTTGAGCGTCTCGGTCGCTTGCAGCGTGCCCATCACCCCGGTGACGGCGCCGAGGACCCCGGCCTCCGAGCAGCTCGGCACGGTGCCGGGCGGGGGCGGGGCGGGGAACAGGCAGCGGTAGCAGGGCCCGCCCAGATGCGGCTTGAACACCGAGAGTTGGCCCTCGAACCGCAGTACCGCGGCCGAGACCAGGGTGCGCCGGGCCAGCGCGCAGGCGTCGGCGATCAGGAAGCGGGTGGCGAAATTGTCGGTCCCGTCGCACACGAGGTCGTACCGCCCGATCAGGTCCAGCGCGTTGTCGGCGGTCAGGCGCGTGGCGTGCGGTTCGATCCGCACCAGCGGGTTGATGGCCTGCGCCGCCTCGGCCGCCGAGGCGGCCTTGCCCATGCCGAGCCGCGCGGTGGTGTGGGCGATCTGGCGCTGCAGGTTCGAGAGATCCACATGGTCGTGATCGACGATGCCGATCGTGCCCACCCCGGCGGCGGCGAGATAGAGCGCGAGCGGGCTGCCCAGCCCGCCGGCGCCGACCACCAGCACCCGTGCCGCGCGCAGCTTGGCCTGGCCGGTGCCACCGACTTCGGCCAGCAGGATATGGCGCGAGTAGCGCTGGATTTCGTCTTCGGTGAAATCGAGGTCCATGGCGACAGTATAATCCCCGCCGCCGGTGGGGGCAAAAAAACGGCGGCGCCCGAAGGCGCCGCCAGTTTAGGGAGGAAACGTCAAACGTCCGTGGTCGGGCGAACCGCCTGACCGGGACACGTTGCATATGGAGCCGGGCGGCGGCGCCGCAACCTGTTGCTGGGTACCAAATCTGTCATGCGCCGCGGAGCAGCGGCGCGGCATTGCGCGGGGATCGGCCGCGCGCCTATGAGGGGGCGACGTCTCCCACCCACCAGCATCAGGCAGGACCCCCATGAGCGATAGCGGATCGGTCAGGATTCTCGGCATTTCCGGCAGTTTGCGGCGCGGCGCCTTCAATACCTCGGCCCTGCGCGCGGCGCAGGAGCTTGCTCCCCAGGGCATGACGATCGATCTGCTGGGGATCGGGGATATCCCGCTCTACAATGACGACGTGCGCGCGCAGGGCTTTCCTCCTGCGGTGGAGGCGCTGCGGCAGCGGATCAAGGCGGCCGACGGGCTGCTGTTCGCTACCCCCGAGTACAACTACTCGGTGCCCGGCGTGCTGAAGAACGCGATCGACTGGGCCTCTCGCCCGCCGGAGCAGCCGTTCGACGGCAAGCCGATCGCCATCATGGGCGCCAGCGGCGGCGTGCTCGGTACCGCCCGCGCTCAGTATCATCTGCGCCAGTGCTTCATCTTTCTGAACGGCCACGTGATGAACCGGCCCGAAGTGATGATCGGGCAGGCCGGCAGCAAGTTCGACGCCGACGGCAAGCTGACCGACCAGCCGACCCGGGAGTTCCTGGCCGGCATGCTGACCGCGTTCAAGGCCTGGACGCTGCGCATGCGCGGCTGATCGGCGCGGCGACGTTGGCATTGCCCGGCGGGGCCGCCGCCGGGTAGTGTCGGTCACTCCGGTTCGTGGAACGGTCGGCATGCGCTACCTTCCCTTCGCGCTTTCCTTCGGGTCCGAGCTCAAGCAGGTGATCCGCTCGGCGGCGGCGGACCCGCGCTGTTCGGCGGTGTGTGCCGTCTGCGCGGGGCGCATGCCGATCGCCCCGGAGCGCGACCGGCAGACGGTGCGCTGCCCGCGCTGTTGGCGCCGTCAGGAGGTGCGCACTGTTGAGGAGCCGCCGTGGCGCCTTTCGGCGTCGGCCGCGGCGGCGTTGCAACAGACGCGGCGGTGGGCGCGCGGCTGATTCTCGCCCAGCACCGCCGGGACGGGCGCGAAGGTCGCACATGGAAGGCTGATCGGCACCCGCGGCATGCGGCGAGGGTTGTCCCGTCGGCTATAGCGATACGATTATCTGTCGAGAGAGAGACCCCTTATGGCCGAGCCGACCGGCTTCTGGCTGATCCGCCACGCGATTGTCGCCGAGAATGCCCGAGCCATCCTGTACGGCACGCTCGATGTGGAACTCTGCCCGGCGAGCCTGCTCGAACAGGTGCCGATGTACCGCGCGCTGGCCCATCGACTGCCGCGCCCGGCGGTCTGGGTTACCACGCCGCTGGCGCGCACCCGGCGCACCGCGGAGGCGATCTTCGCCGCCGGCTATCCATCGGCCGCGCTGCACGTGGAACCCGCCCTGGTCGAACAACACCTGGGCGAATGGCAGGGGTTGGCGCACGCCGAACTGCCGGCGCGGTTGAGCCTGAAGCCGCATGCGTTCTGGCCGCTGGCCGGTCAGGAGCGGCCGCCGGGCGGAGAAAGCATCCAGGACGTGATCGAGCGCGCCGGCCCCGCGCTGGAGCGGCTGGCGGAAGCATATACGGGCCGGGATGTGGTCGTGGTCAGCCACGGCGGCACCATCCGGGCGGCGGTGGCGCATGCGCTCGGCATCGGGCCGGACGCGGCGCTGCATCTTGCCGTGCAGAACCTGTCGCTGACCCGGCTGGAACGCCACGCCGACGCCTGGCGCGTGGTGTGCGTGAACGAGCTCCCGGGATATTGACCAGCCCTAATTCGGGCCGAATCGGCGCGCCATGCTAAGTGCTCCGGAAAAGGGGGTGCGTATGAGACGCTATCTGATCGCTGCTGTCCTGGGCCTGCTGCCGCTGCTGTGCGCTGCCCCGGCTCGCGCCCAGGGCGAAGTGCAGGCGCTGGTCGATCGCTCCACGCTGGCGCTGGAAGGTATGATGGCGCCGGGGGCTTCGGAAAACGCGGAATCGATGTTGCAGAAGGCTCGCGCGGTGCTGATCTGCCCGCGAGTGTTCAAGGCCGGGTTCATCGTCGGCGGATCGGGCGGCGATTGCGTGCTGGTGGCCCGGGCCGCCAACGGCACCTGGTCCTATCCGGCGTTCTTTGAAATCGGCAGCGCCAGCGTCGGGCTGCAACTCGGCCTCAAGGACAGCGAACTCCTGCTGATGGTGATGACCGACAAGGGGCTGAATGCATTGCTGTCGAGCCATGTGAAGCTCGGCGCGGATGCCTCGGTGGCGGTCGCCACCCTGGGCGGGGGTGTGGAGGGGGCGACCACCACCGCGGTGGGCGCCGACATCCTCGCGTACAGCCGTTCGCGCGGCGCCTTTGCCGGCCTGTCGATCGAAGGCAGCGTGCTGACCGCCCGGCCGACCTGGGACCAAGTGTATTACGGGCGGCAGGTGGATACGCGGGCGATCGTGATCCAGATGGCGGTCAGCAATCCGGGCGCCGATCCGCTGCGCTCGCTGCTGACGCGCTACGGCAGCGGCCAGCCAGCGGCCCTGCCGCCCAGTCCCTCTGCCTCCGGGTATGGCGCCGCTCCGCCGACCTATGCCGGCCCTGGCGCGGCGCAGCCGATCTATGGCCAGCAGCCGGGAGTTCAGCCGGGCTACCCGGCCGCGACGCAGCCGGCGCCCCTGGAGCCGTCGGGGCCGATCCAACAGCAGTCCCTGCCGCCACCGTCGCGCTGAGGGCAGTCTGCAGGCCGTCGTCGGGCACGCCCGGCAGGCTTTCGTCGTGAGCGGCCGGACGGTAGGGTGGGGCATGTCCCCACCCGCCCCGTTCTGGAAGACCAAGACGCTGGAGCAGATGACGCCGGCGGAGTGGGAATCGCTCTGCGACGGCTGCGGCCGGTGCTGCCTGCACAAGCTCCGGGACGCGGACACCGACGAGTTGAGTTTCACCACTGTCGCCTGCCATTTGCTTGATCTCGGCACCTGCCGCTGCGGGGACTATGCGCATCGCTTGCGCCGGGTGCCGGACTGCGTGAGCCTGACGCCGGCGGAAGTGCGCCGGGTCGATTGGCTGCCGCCGTCCTGCGGCTATCGCCGGGTCGCCGAGGGCAGGGGCCTTGCGTGGTGGCACCCGCTGGTGTCGGGCGATCCGGAAACGGTGCATACGGCGGGCGTGTCGGTGCGCGGGCGCGCGATCAGCGAGCGCGCGGCGGGGCCGATCGAGCATTATCTGGCCGAATGGCCGGGGCGCGCGCCCCGGACCCGGCGCGAGACAACGGGAAAGGACTGAGCGATGATGCGCGATGCGTTGTTCGGCGGCGTGAACGCCGCCGTGTTGACCGCGATGAACGCTGATCTGTCGGTCGATATCGACCGTATGGCGGCGCACTCGCGCTGGCTGCTGGCCAACGGCTGCAACAACCTGGCGATTCTGGGCACCACCGGGGAAGCGAACAGCCTCGGGATTTCCGAGCGGATCGCGGTGATGGAGGGGTTGGTCGAGCGTGGCATTCCCGCGACCCGGCTGCTGCCCGGCACCGGCACCACGGCGCTGACCGATACCGTGCTGCTGACGCGCCGCGCCGCCGAACTCGGCTGCCGCGGGGCGCTGCTGCTGCCGCCGTTCTACTACAAGAACCCGTCGGACGACGGGTTGTTCGCCTACTTCGCCGAGGTGATCCAGCGCACCGGCGGCGATATCAAGATCTACCTCTATCATTTCCCGCAGCAGGCGGTGGTCGGCTTCGGCGTGGCGCTGATCGCCCGGCTGCTGGCCGCGTTCCCCGGCGTGGTGAAGGGCCTCAAGGACAGCAGCGGAGACTACGCGAACAGCAAGGCTTATGCTGATCATTTCGCTAAGGACGGGTTCGAGGTCTATGCCGGCGACGACAGCCTGCTGCGGCCGATGCTCCAGGTGGGCGGCGCGGGCTGCATCACCGCGGCGGCGAACGTCAATTGCGCGATCGGGGCGCAGGTGTATGCCAACTGGGACGCCGCCGCCGGCGAGCAGGCGCAGTTGACGCTGACCGCGACGCGCAAGGCCGTGACCTCGGTGCCGCTGATCCCCGGCCTCAAGTCGCTGGTGGCGCGCAACACCGGGGATGCGCGCTGGACCGCGATTCGTCCGCCGCATCTGAAGCTGACCGCGGCGCAGGAGGCGGCGCTGTTCACGGCCTTCGACGCCTCCGGGGTGAAGCTGGCGAAAGCGGCGTGAGCGGGGCAGGCCCATGCCTGTTCTGTTGACCGGCGCGGCCGGGTTCATCGGCTATCACCTCGCCGAGGCGCTGCTCGCGCGGGGGGAGCGGGTGATCGGCGTCGATTGCGTGAACGACTATTACGATCCGCGGCTGAAGGCGGCCCGGCTGGCGCGGCTGGAACGCCACGCCGGCTTCGCTTTCCACCGTCTGGATGTGGCGGATCGGGCGGCGATGGCAGAGCTGGCTGCCGGCTGCGCCGATGTGGAGGTGGTGGTGCACCTGGCCGCGCAGGCCGGGGTGCGCCACTCGTTGGTGGACCCCTATGCCTATGTCCACTCCAACGTGATGGGCCATCTGGTGGTGCAGGAAACGGCGCGGCGCCTGCCGCGGCTGCGCCACTTGGTCTATGCAAGCTCTTCGTCCGTCTATGGCGCCAGCCGGGAGCTGCCGTTCGCGGAGGGGGATCGGGTGGACACGCCGGTTTCCCTCTATGCCGCGACCAAGCGGGCGGACGAGCTGATGGCCTATGCCTATGGGCATCTGTTCGGGTTGCCGCAGACCGGGTTGCGGTTCTTCACCGTCTATGGGCCGTGGGGCCGGCCGGACATGGCCTATTACGGCTTCGCCCGGGCGATCGTCGCTGGCGAGCCGATCACGCTGTACGACGGCGGGCGGCTCCGGCGCGATTTCACCTATATCGACGACATCGTGGTCGGGGTGCTGGGCTGCCTGGACAAGCCGCCGGCGGCGGCGCCGGGGGCGCCCCCCGTTCGGGTGCTGAATATCGGCAATCACCGCAGTGAGGCGGTGAGCACGCTGGTGGCGCTGCTGGAGCAGGCGCTGGGGCGGCGGGCGGTGATCCGCACCGCGCCGCGGCCGGATGCGGATGTGGAGGAGACCTTCGCTGCGGTGGAGGCGATCGGACGGCTGACCGGCTTCGCGCCGCGCACACCGCTGGCGGACGGAATCCCGCGATTTGCCGCGTGGTTTTGCGATTTTCACGGAATCGTCGATTTGGGCAAAAACGGGGGTTGACCGGTCAGGCGGCGGGGCCTAGATAGCGGCCTCCCGCGACGGCAAGCTCTTTTGCTCTTGCAATCGCCGGGCGGATTGCATAACTTTTCCGGTCTCGGCCGGATTTGGTCCAGCGAAGCGAATGGGTAGGCTGCCCTGCCAGTGGCGGGGTGGTGGTCTTTTTGCCTCGGTTCTTTGAAAGTTGAATAGGCTAGGAAGGGATACGTTGGTGGCGCCCTGTGGGGTATTCTGTAGGAGACTGCGGGATATCTGGTTGGTGGTTGTTTGGTAGGTCTAGGTTTTGACTTGGGCTTATTGGCTTCTGCTTAGGGTGTTATGGCGTATCTTTTTGATGCGTTATTACGCTTCGAGTAGTTCTCTGGTTTTCCTGCGTGAGTGGGGGGATTGGGGATCTGATGAGTTCCGGGTCTGTTCGTTATGTGTATTTCCTGC
>JAJZVS010000163.1 GCA_021845555.1 Pseudomonadota bacterium | reverse complement strand
CGGGCGGCGCTGGCGGAACTGGCGCGGGTGGCGGCACCGGGCGCGGCGCTGCTGCTGTCGGTGCCGCTTGACCCCGGCCGCTGGAGCCGGTTCGACGAGACGGTGGGGCACTGCCGCCGCTACCGGGCGGAGACGCTGGTGGCCGCGCTCGCGGATCTCGGGTTCGCGGTCGAAGCCAGCGGCACCTGCGGGATGCGGCCGCGTTGGCCTTGGCTGGTGGCGCTGGGGATGCGGTTCCTGGCTCGCCAGCCGCGACGCGCGATGTGGTGGTACAACCGCCTGCTGCTGCCCGGCGCGCTGCGCGCCCAGGCGCCGTTGGTGCTGCGAGCGGGATTTGTCCCGCCCGATCCGCGGACCGACGAGGTGTTGCTGCTGCTGCGCCGGACGGAGGCGGCCGGGCCGGGCGCCCGAGGGGAATAAGCCCGAGGCAGGGGGTCAGGAACCGGCGGCTCTGCGCCGCCGGCCGGCGATCAGGCGACGGTGCTGCGCGCGAAGCGTTCCTCGGCCGGCAGGTAGCCGGGCTGCGGACGCTGCCCGCCGCGGGGTTCCAGCCGAATGACGGTAGCGCCGGCAGACGACGCGGACATCGCGATCCGTGCGGCCGGCAGATCCCCGGCCTGGGCGACCGCGGCGGTGCGGTTGTGCACGCCGAGGCTGCGATACAGACCGTCCAGATGCGCCTTGATGGTGCCAATGCCGAGATTGAGCGAACGGGCGATCTCCTTAGTGGAGCGCCCCTGCGCCAGCAGCGACAACACGTCCTGCTGGCGGGTGGTCAGCCGCCGCTTGCCGGGAACCGGCGGGGGGGCGAAGCTTGGCGTCTGATCCTCATGCGCGGTCGCGAAGGCGGCCAAGGCGAAAGACGCAGGAATCCGTGGCGGCGCCGGCGGTGCGGCCTCGGTTAGCGACGGCCAGCCGTCGGTGGATCGGGGGCGCATCCCATCGACGATCCGTGCGATCACCCCGACCAGTTCGGCGCCGCTGCTGCTGGTATCGAGGAATTCGTCGATCAGCGGGCCGACGCTGCGAGGCAGACCGGCGCGCACGGCGCTGTCGCCGAGTACGGCGATTTTCCAGCCGGGGTGGATGCGTCGGGCCGCGGTCACGACCTGTCCGCCGCCGACCTGGCAACTGTCCAGGATCAGCAGTCCGAGCGCGCAGCGGGCCATGAAGGGCGCCCCATCCAGCAGGGAGGGGACCGCCACGACTTCGAGCCCCGCCAGGCGCGCGCGGAGGAGTTCCGCCAGCGCATCACGGAACAAGGACTGACGCTCTACAATCAAGACGCGCATAGATGCCTCTATCATACAACTGTAGGTTGTTACAGCCGCAAATTCCACATAGTTAGGCAGTCACGATCGCGTGGGGTCAAGCGTCCTGACCAGGGTGCCCTCTCCAACTGACTGAATTGTTGCATAATTGTCACTCCGACTTCATGTTCAGCGGACCTGGCGCGGATGCCGGAGCCGGGCCACGGCTGGCCGCCGCCATCTCGAAAGCGTTCATCGCAGCGCTGGCTTGCGGTGCCGGCAGATCGGTGGACAGGATTTGCTGGGCGCGGTCGCGTTGGCCGGCCATCGCCAGCACCGCCGCGTAGTCCTCGCGCAGCTTGGGCCCGGCCTTGGGCGCGGTGGCGAGCGGACGCAGCAGCCGGATGGCGTCGCTGCCGCGCCCCTGCATCGCCAGCGAGAGGGCGAGATTGACCTGCGCCGAGGTCATGCCGGGCTGGAGCGTCAGCGCCTGGCGGTAGCTTTGCTCGGCCGCGGCATGGCGTCCCTCCAGATCGAGCGCGATGCCGAGATCGTTGAGCGCGATGGGGTCGCGTGGCGTCAGCTTGAGGGCGCTGCGGAAAGCGGTTTCCGCCGCCGCCGGGTCGGAGGCCAGGCTGACCCGCCCCAGTCCCACCAGGGCCGGCGCCGTGCGCGGGTGCAACCGCAGGATGTGCTCGAAATCGGTGCGCGCGGCGGCCAACTGGCCGAGCGCGGTGAGCGCCTCCGCACGGGCCATCAGCGCCCCTGGCGCGTCCGGGTGCGCGGCCAGCGTCTGATCGGCCAGCCGCAGCGAGGCCGCGGGCGAGCCCGCATGCAGCGCCGCCTGGGCCAGATCGATCCCGACCCGCCCATCGGTGCTGGCGGACGGCCCTGGCTGGCCGGCGCAGGCGGCGAGGCCGAGCACGCCGAGGCAGGCCGCCGCGCGGGCGAATCGCCGCCGGAGCCGGCGCAGGGGCGGCGCGGGTTGGCGCGGGGCTCCCCGCACGAGGGGGGCATTTCCGGCCGTCGGCTCAATGCTTGAGCGCACGCAGCACCTCGATGATGGCCGGGCCGCCCACGATCAGGAACAGGCTCGGCAGGATGAACAGGACCATCGGCAGGGTCAGCAGCACCGGCAGCCGGGCCGCCTTCGCCTCGAATCTGGTGACCAGTTCGGTGCGCAACTCCGCCGACAGGCTTCGGATCGCGTCGGACAGAGGGGTTCCATACTGCGCCGATTGCAACAGAGTCGTTGCAAGCCGGCGAACGCCGTCGATCCCGGAACGCTGGCCGAGATTGGTCAGTGCCGCCTGCGGGTCGGTCATGATCTGCAGCTCGTCGGCGGTCTGCGAGAACTCGACCGCCACCGCGCGGTGGGTGCCGGCAAGTTCTTCGGCGACGCGCAGCACGGTGGGACCGAGGCCGAGCCCCGCCTGGGCGCAGATCACCATCATGTCGAGCGCGTCCGGCAATTCACGCGAGAGCAGCTTGGAATGTCGGCCGCGGATGCGGTTGAGCACGAAATCCGGCGCCATCAGCCCGAGCACGGCGCCGCCGCCCGGCAGGGCGAAATGCATCAGATGCGAAAGATGCGCCTCCTCCGCCACCACCCAGAGAATGGCCGGCATCAGCAGCAGCAGCACGATCTTGCCGCCGATGAACAGGCGTAGCGCGGCGTTGCCGCGTATCCCGGCCGCCATCAGGCTCCGCTCCAGATCGGCGAGGGTCCGTTGCGACAGCATCCGCCGCCGCAGCACCCACTGGCCGATGGAGGAAAGCATGGAGACGACCGCCTTGCGGAGGTTCTCCGTTTCGGTGACCCGCGGTTCGGCGCCGAAGCCGGTCTGCGGGCGTTCGTGTAGCGCGCGGATCCGCGCCTCCACCTGCCGCTCGCCGCGCAGCAGCTGGTAGCTGAACCAGCCGCCGCCAAGAATGACGATCAGCGAGATCATAAAGATGGCCGGATACTCGAGGCCGATCATGACAGGCTCTTTTTCATCATGGTGCGCATCACCATCCACCCGGCGGTGAGCGAGCCGATCGCGCCGCCGAGCAGCTTCCGTCCGGTGGGATCGTGCAGCAGCACCCCAAAATATTGCGGGTTGAGCAGTGCCAGGGCGCCGCCGCACAAGGGCGGCAGCACGCTGAGCACATAGATGCTCATCTTCGCTTCCGAGGCGAGCGCCTTGCCGCGCTCGCGCACCGCGAGGCGCCGGCGGATCATGTCGGCCAGCCCCTCCAGAGTCTCGCTGAGCCCGCCGCCGGTCTGTGCCTGCAGCGATAGTGTCATGGCGAAGAACCGGTATTCCGACAGCTTCGTGCGCGCCGCGAGTTCGCGCACCGCTTCGTCGAGCTGCCCGCCCACCGCGAGTCGATGCGTTACCTGGGCGAACTCCGGCCCAGTGGGCAGCGGCGTCTCGCGGGCAACTGCGCGGATCGCCTCGCCCACCGGTACGCCGACGCGGACGGAGCGGACGATCATCGTCAGTGCGTCAGGAAACTGGGTCAGCAGCTTGTCGCGTCGGCGGTTGGCGAACCAGTTGAAAATCGCGCGGCTGGACACGATCCAAAGCGCCGGCAGGGCAAGCCAGCTCCAGTTGCCGAACAGCATGGCCGCGGCGGATTGGCCGGCTTTGGCGGAGACCAGCGCCACCGCCAGCACCACCCACCAGGGAACCGGGCACTGCTCGGGCCGCGCCGGGTCGAAGCCGAACCAGCCGGACACGCGCTCGCGCAACGAGCGTTGTGGGCCGCTCTTGGCGCGCACGAGTGCCGACATCCACACCCGGTGGGACCGTGCATGCGGGCGTAAGGCATCCTGGATGCGCGAGGCCAGGCGCTGTGCTTCCGCCTGCGAACGCGCCACCATCAACCCGCTCACGGCGAAGCCGATCAGCCCGATCAGCCCGACAACCACGAGGGCTGGAATCGAAACACCGCTCATGGCTCCATCGCCTCCCGCACCGCTTCGGCCCAGCCAGCATCGAGGCCGAAATAGGCCAGCCGGCGCAGGAACGCCGGCGGGACCGAATTCACCCGGTACCGCCCATAAAGCAGGCCGTTCTCGCGCTGGCCCTGCACCTCGAACTGGAACACGTCGTTCAGGGACACCACGTCGCCTTCCATGCCGCAGACCTCGGTGACCTGCGTCAGCCGACGGCGGCCGTCGCGCTGGCGTTCCACCTGCAAGATCACATCCACCGCGCCGACGATCTGCGTGCGGATCGCCTTCGACGGCAGGCCCATGTTGCCCATCTGCACCATGTTCTCGATACGCGTGAGCGCGTCGCGCGTGGTATTGGCATGGATCGTGGACATCGAGCCGTCGTGGCCCGTGTTCATCGCTTGCAGCATGTCGAAGGCCTCGCCGCCGCGGACCTCGCCGATGATGATGCGGTCGGGGCGCATGCGCAGCGCGTTGCGGACCAGATCGCGCTGGGTGATCTCCCCCTTGCCCTCCAGGCTGGATGGGCGGGTTTCCAGCCGCACCACATGCGGCTGCTGCAACTGCAGCTCAGCGGCGTCCTCGACCGTCACCACCCGCTCGCTGACGTCGATGAAGTTGGACAGCGCGTTCAGCATCGTGGTCTTGCCCGAGCCGGTGCCGCCCGAGATGATGATATTGAGCCTTGCTCGCCCGGCAATCTGCAACGCGCGGGCCACCGGGGCGGTCAGCGCGCCGAACTCGACCAGGCGCTGGAGGTCGATCTTCTTCTTCGCGAACTTGCGAATCGAGACGTAGGGGCCGTCGAGCGCCAGCGGCGGGAAGACGATGTTGACGCGCGAGCCGTCCTTGAGGCGCGCATCGACCATCGGGCTCGACTCGTCCACCCGCCGGCCGACCGCGGCGGCGATCCGCTGGCAGATGCCCGACAGATGCGCGGTGTCGCGGAAGCGCACGTCCGAGAGCAGGGTCTTGCCGCCGCGCTCGACGAAGGTGCGGTTCGGGCCATTGACCATGATGTCGGTCACGGCATCGTCGTCGAGCAGCGGCTCCAGCGGGCCGAGGCCGATGATGTCGTTCACCAGCTCGGCGGCCAGCGCCCGCTGCTCGCGGGCGTTGAGCTGGGCCCGGCTGTGCGTCGCCAGTTCCGAGATCAGCCGCTCCACATCGCCGGCCAGTTGTTCGGGCGGCATCGCGGCGACGATCGCCGGATCGAGCCGCGCAAGACAGGCCATGCGCAGCTCGGCCAGCGAATCGGGAGCCGGACTGCCGGTCCCGATCGGTTCGGCCGCGACCGGCGCGGCGGCGGGGGCGGCCTCAGCGATGCCGGAGCGGCGGCCGAAGCGGGGACCGGCGAGCGTCGCGCTCATGTGGCGGCTCCCGTCAGGCGGCCCGACGCCGGCCGAGGTGCAACCAGCCGCGTGACGGCGCCGCCTCTGCCAGCGCGCCGGACCCGCTCGGGTCGAGGAGTGCGAGGTTGGCGACCTGGCGCGCAACCTCGATGATGGCGCGCCGGAACACGGTATTGGTCACGATCACCGGCTCGCCCAGGTTGGCGGCATGGCGCACCGGGCGCGGCAGGTCGGGGATCACCACATCGATCTTCGCCTTGAGCCCGTCCTCGATCTGTCGGCGCGACAGCCCGCCGGCCACCCCCATGCGGTTCAGCACCAGAACGGCGCCCTGGGTCTGCACCGGTCCCGGCGGCAGCGCGAGCAGGCGCAGCGCGTCCCGCATGCTGGCGAGCGTGGGTTCCATCACGATGACGCGCTGGTGCGCGAGATCGAGCAGGTCGCGATGCAGTTGCACCGGGATGAACGGGACATCGGCGATCACGAAGTTGTAGCGCTTGCGCAGCGAATCAACCAACCGCTCGCCGGCGCCGGCGGCATAGCTGAGGGGCGCGGTCAGCCGCTCTTCCCCGGCCAGCACGTGCAGCCGCTCGGCGGCGGGCTGCGCGGCGCGCTCGGCCAGCAGAGAATCGATGCGTTCGGGATATTCGAGCGCGGTGCGCAGTCCGGCGCCGCAATGCAGGTTGAACAGGAACGCCGCGGTGCCGCGATAGAGATCGGGATCGAGCAGCACGGTATGGTGATGCAGCGTCACCCCGAGATACCAGGCGAGATTGGACGTCACCGTGCTGGCGCCGGCGCCGCCGCGCGCGCCGGTGATAGTAATCACCCGCCCGCCGAGCACCGCTTCCGATGACGGCGCCTTGCCGAGTACGAAGCCGCCGAAATGCCGCGCCACGCTGTCGCGCGTCAGCGGCTTGGCGATGTAGTCGGCGGCGCCGAGGCCGCGGGTGACCTCGCGGTAGAAATCGGTGCTGTCGCGATCGCCGATCACGAGCACGCAGACGTCTGGCTCGACCACCGCGGCGAGATCGCCGAGCGCCTTGAGCGGCTGGTCCTCGCCGCTGACATCGACCACCAGGATCTTGGGCGTGGAGGATTTCTGCATCGTCGCATAGGCGGCGCGGATGCCGCCGCGGCGGATGTCCGGCACCTCCGGCAGAAGATCGCCGAGTCCGGCGCGCAACGCCGCTTCGGAATCGGCGTCGGTGACGAAGCCTTGCAGGCTGGCCCGGTCGTGGCGGATTGGCGCCGCCTCGACCATGGTCGCGTGACCCGCGGCGCTCGCGGACGAGGGTGCGCTGGGTTTGATCTGGAGTGCGCCGTCGGGCATCAGTTCTTTCCTCCGCTTGCCGCGCCGCCGAGCGAAACCGGCTGGTTCTGCTCCACCGCGCTGATCGCGGCGACCTGCGGCGCGGCATCGCTGCCATAGCTGCCGTGACCGAGTTGGAGATCAGCCGGATGGGCCACCATCGCCGCCAAGTTGGCGGCGTTGGCGCCGCTCGGGTGCCAGGTGTAGGGACGATTGTAGGTGTCGAGCCGGGCGCAGCCGCCGAGCGAGCCGGCGCCGAGCAGCAACAGAACGAGGGGCGGCAGGAAGGGGCGCATGACGGACCTCATTGGACCATGAACCCGGCGTGGCCAGGCACCGGCACCTTCGTCCAGTGATGGGCGGTGCCGACCTGGCGCATGAACAGCAGCCGCTGCAGGTCGGACGGCGCCGAGTAGTTCTCGTCCGGGGTCTGCAGGACGCGCGGGCTGTCCACCGGGCGAACGATGTAGGGCGTGACGATGATCACCAACTCGGTCTGCTGACGGGTGAAATTGTCATTGTGAAAAAGCGCCCCCAGGATCGGAATGTTGCCGAGGTTGGGGATCCCGCTGCCGTCGTCGTTGATCGTGTCCTGCAGCAGGCCGCCGATCGCGAAGCTCTGACCGCTGCCAAGCTGCACCGTGGTTTCGGCCCGGCTCACGTTGAACGACGGGACGACGAAGGTCTGATTTGCCGCAGCGACGGTGACAGTGCTCGTGTTGCTGGGCTGACTGACTTCCGGCGCCACATGGATGGCTATCCGGCCATTGCTGAACACGGTGGGCAGGAATTTGAGCGACACACCGAATTTCTTGTACTCGATCGTGACCTGACCATTCTGCCCGGGCACCGGGACCGGGACCTCGCCACCAACCAGGAAGCTGGCCTGCTGCCCGCTGATGACCGTCAGATTGGGCTCGGCAAGCATCCGTACCAACCCGTCCGAGGCGAGAGCACTCAGCGCCGCATTGATGTTCACGGACTTGAGACTGTAGTTACTGGCGTTGCTCAGCGCCTTGGCGGGGATAAATCCGTTGGTCAGAGCGCTGGCGGCGAGACCGGCACCCGTGAAGCCGAGCCCGATCGTCCCTATCGAGCCAAGATTACCAAGCGCCTGCCAGTTGACGCCCAGATTGTCACCGATCGTTCGGGACATCTGCACGATGCGCACCGCCAGTGTCACCTGCAGCGAGGCCCGCACCGTGATCTGGTCTTCCAGCTTCTGTTTTGGATCAAGAAATCCGCCAGCAACCGCCACTGCTCGCGCCGCCGCCGCCGGGCTGTCCACCCAGCCGGTCAGCAGCAGTCCGGTCGGCTGCGCCTGCACGCGCACATGCCCGTCGGGCACCATGCGGTCGATCGCCTGCTGCGCCGCGTGCGCGCCGAAGTTGGACGGCAGCACGGTCACGTCATAGGCGCCGATCAACTGCCCGCCCTGGCCCAGCGCGGCGATCGTTGTCCGCCCCGCGCCGACGCCGAACACGAACAGGGTGGACGGGCCGGCGGGATGCACTTCGGCGACGCGGGGATCGGCCACG
>JAJZVS010000162.1 GCA_021845555.1 Pseudomonadota bacterium | reverse complement strand
GCGACCAGCTTCTGTTTGAACGAGGTCTGGGTCACGAAATTGACGGTCGCGGCGGCCATGCCGCCGTTTCCGTCCTCGGCGGTGAGCACGTAGATCCCGTAGGGGATCATGCGCAACACGATTTTCTTCTGGTCCGCGTTCATCGGTTTCCTCCGTCTTTCGTTGTGAGATTCAACAATTCCGTCGCCAGCACCGCCCACTCGTCCGCCAGCGGCGCGTCGCAGGGGGGCCGTCCGGCGCGGGCATACCAATAGCGTGCGTTGGCAAGGTCCGGTTCCTTACGGTGCAGATAGGCATGCACCGAAGCGCCGGCCGGGGAGTCGTCCGCCTGCGCCGCCCGATGCGCGCTGTCCCAATCCCCGCGCGCGTCCCACCACAGCGCCGCCAGCGCGCCGGACAGCCCGGCCGGCGGTGCGGCATCGCTCAGGCTGGCGCGGAACGCATCGAGCTCCATGCGCACGCTCACGGCAGCGTGTCGCCGCGGTCGTAGCGGCGCCAGGCGCTCATTTGCAGCGCCGAGGTGCGGCAATGCACCACCACCGGCCGCGTCTTCACCGCGAAGGCGCGCGCGATGCCCGCCTCCACCTCGGGTTCCTCGGCGATGGTGATTCCCTCGGCGCCGAAGCTGCGGCCCCAGGCGGCGAAATCGGGGTTGGTCAGGCGCATCGTGTCCATGAACGGCCGGCCAGGATAGCGCACGTGGGTGTGCATGCCGATCGTGCCGTACATGCCGTTGTCGGAGATGATCATGATCGGGTTCACCCCGTACTGGCAGGCGGTGGCAATCTCGTTGCCCATCATCAACGCCCCGCCGTCGCCGACGAACGCCACCACCTGCGCATGCGGGCGGCGCAGCGCCGCTGCCACCGCCATCGGCATGCCCGACCCCATCGCACCGACCACCGAGGACAGGAACGCCTGCCCCGGCTTGAAGTCCATGTAGCGGTGGATGAAGGAGCCGAAATTGCCGGCATCCGAGGTCACCGCCGCATCCGGCCCCAGGTGCTTGTTCACCGCGCAGACGATGGCGGCGAAGTTCACCCCGTCCGGTGCCGGTTCCCACACCGGGGCGAGCAACTCGCGATGGATCGCGTGCAGCCCCGCCACCCAGCCGCGCCGCTTGGCCGCATCCGCCGGCGCCGCGCGCGCGAGCAGGCCCTTGATCACCTCATGCGGCGGGCAGGCGATGCCGAGATCGACATGCCAGACCCGGCCGATCTCGTTCGCATCCGGCCAGACATGCACGAAGGGCAGCTGCGGCTGCGGCGCCTTGGGGAAACGGTAGGATTGGCTGACGGTGTCGGTCATCCTTTCGCCCAGCGCCACCATCAGGTCGGCCTTCTGCATCTCCCCGATCAGCTTAGCCGGCACGCGGATGCCCATGTAGCCGCCGTAGTTCGGGTGCTGCGAGTCGAACAGTTGCGGCCGGCGATGGGTCGGGCTGATCGGCAGCATCCAGGTCTCGGCCAGCCGGCGCAGATCTGCGGTGGCGGCGGGGTCGAGCAGCTCGTCGCTGACCATCGCCCCCCCCACCAGTACCAGCGGGCGTTCGGCGCGCGCCAGCATTTCCGCCAGACGGTCCAGATCCGCCGGGCGCGGGCCGGACAGCGCGCGCGGACGCGGCTGGTCGATCGGCGCATCGGTCGTGTCGTCGAAGATGTCCTCGGGCAGGATCACGGCGACCGGCCCCTGGGTGCCGGATTCCGCCAGATGAAAGGCCCGCGCGATGGCCTCCGAGGCCTGCTGCGGCTCGTTCACCTCGATCACCTGCTTGGTGACGTCGGCGAGAAGCTTGGAGTAGTTCTGTTCCTGTAACGCCTGCCGGCCGTAGTCGCCGCGCTCCACCTGGCCCACCAGCATCACCATCGGCGTGGCGTCGTGATAGGCGGAATGGAGCGAGACCATGGCGTTCGACAGACCCGGCCCGCGCGAGACCATCGCCACCCCGGCGCGCGCGCGCAGCCGCCCGTCGGCGACCGCCATGAAGCCGGCGCCGGCCTCGTGGCGGCAGGTGACGATGCGGATGGAATTCATGTCGGCGAGCGCGTTGGTCAGGCCGATGTAGCTTTCCCCGGGGACGCAGAAGATCTGGTCCACGTCATGGGCGTGCAGGCTCTCGGCGAGCAGGCGGGCGACGGTGCGGGACATCCTGGGCGGTCTCCGTGGGTTCTTGCCGGACTGACCGGGCGCGGCGGCGATGGGACGACGATAGGGCCGGTGGGGGCGGATGGCCAAGGGCTGGGGGGCCCGCCGCACCGATGCGCTCCCGCTCTGTCGCTTGCCGGTGTAATGTGCCCCCTGGCGCGCACTATCGCGCCCACAAGAACGCGTCCCGGACGCGAAGGGAGCTTCGTCCATGCCCGAACCCGCATTGAGCTACGTGCACGGCGCCGCCGAGATCCCGCTGCTGGGGGAGACGATCGGTGCCAACCTCGCCCGCACCATCGCCGCCCACGGCGACCGCCCGGCGCTGATCGTGCCGTCGCAGGGCGTGCGCTGGAGCTACGGCGACCTCGGCGCGCGGGTCGATGCCTTCGCCGCCGGGCTGCTCGCGCTGGGGCTGCATCCGAGCGATCGGGTGGGGATATGGGCGCCCAACTGCGCCGAATGGGTGGTCACGCAGTTCGCCACCGCCCGCGCCGGGCTGATCCTGGTCAACATCAACCCGGCCTACCGGCTGGCCGAGCTTGACTACGCGCTCAACAAGGTCGGCTGCCGGGCGCTGATCACCGCGACGCGCTTCAAGACCTCCGACTATCTCGGCATGCTGGGCACGCTGGCCCCGGAACTCGCCACCGCCCTGCCGGGAAGGCTGTCCGCGACCCGGCTGCCGGCGCTGGAGATCGTGGTGCAGATCGGCGGCCCGCCGGCGCCGGGCACCATCCCGTTCGAGCAGGTGGCGACGATGGACGCGCCGTCGCACCGCGCGCGGCTGGAGGAACTGGCGCCGCGGCTGCAGTTCGACGATGCGATCAACATCCAGTTCACCTCCGGCACCACCGGCGCGCCCAAGGGCGCCACGCTGACGCATCATAACATCCTCAACAACGGCTTCTTCATCGGCGAGGCGATGAAGCTCACGCCGGCCGACAAGCTCTGCATTCCCGTGCCGCTCTATCACTGCTTCGGCATGGTGCTCGGCAACCTGGCCTGCACCACGCACGGCGCGGCGATGGTGTTCCCCGGCGAGGGGTTCGATCCGCTGACCACGCTGAAGACCGTGGCCGAGGAACGCTGCACCGGCCTGCACGGCGTCCCGACCATGTTCATCGCCGAGCTCGACCATCCGGAATTCGCCAGCTTCGACCTGACGAGCCTGCGCACCGGCATCATGGCCGGTTCGCCCTGTCCGATCGAGGTGATGCGCCGGGCGGTGTCACAGATGCATCTGGACGAGATCACCATCGCCTACGGCATGACCGAAACCAGTCCGGTCAGTTTCCAGACCACCGCCGAAGACCCGCTGGAGCGGCGCGTCTCCACCGTCGGGCGCATCCATCCGCATCTGGAAGTGAAGATCGTCGATGCCGACGGCCGCATCGTGCCGCGCGGCGTGCCGGGCGAGCTCTGCACCCGCGGCTATTCGGTGATGCTGGGCTATTGGGAGGACGCAGCGCGCACGGCGGAGGCGATCGATCCCGCGCGCTGGATGCACACCGGCGATCTGGCGACGATCGATGCCGAGGGCTACTGCAACATCGTCGGCCGCATCAAGGACATGATCATCCGCGGCGGCGAGAACGTCTATCCGCGCGAGATCGAGGAGTTCCTGTATCGCCACCCGAAGATCCAGGACGTGCAGGTATTCGGCGTGCCCGACCCGCGCTACGGCGAGGAGATCGCCGCCTGGATCAAGCCGCGCCCCGGCGAGCACCTCACCGCGGAGGAGGTGGTGGCGTTCTGCCGCGACCAGATCGCCCACTACAAGGTGCCGCGGCATATCCGTTTCGTCGATGAGTTCCCGATGACCGTCACCGGCAAGGTGCAAAAGTTCCTGATGCGCGACCGGATGGCGGTGGAACTCGGCGTGCGGGAGGCGACGACGGCGTGAGAGACCGCAAGCCGGGGGAGCCTCGGTTCGTTCGGCCGGGTGCTCCCCTCCATGAGACGCTGGAAGCTCGGGCGCGCGGGTTGTAGATGTCGGCGCCGCGCGGGCCGGGACCTGTGGGCCTTTCGCGTGCTCGGGCCCGACCAGCTTCCGCACCTGCCTGTCCGATAATGGAGACTGTCCGATGCCCCTCACTGCCCAGGCACTGATCGAAAAGATCCAGGCTCTGCCGCCGGAGCGGCTGAACGAAGTCGAGGATTTCGTGGACTTCCTGGCCGCCAAGACGCGGCGCCTGGCCGCCATGGACCGGCTGCTGGCCGTCGCCCCTGCATTGGAAGCCGCCGGAGCCGCTCCGATCACGGAAGATGCAATCCAGGCCGAGGTCACAGCCGTCCGCGCGCGGCGAGGCGGCAGTGCGGCTCGTTCTTGATACGAACGTAGTCCTCTCCGCTCTGCTGTGGCGGGGCACGCCATACCGCCTGCTCGAAGCCATACGGCGGCAGGAGAAGGCGCGGCTGTTTGCCAGCCTCGTGTTGCTGGAGGAGTTGGCGGAAGTCCTGATCCGCCCCATTCCGTCTCGGCGGCTCGCTCTGCTGGGCTACACCGCCCAGGAGGTCCTTGCCGACCATGTCGAGATCGTCGATCTGGTGACGCCGGGCGCGACCCCTTCCGTGGTTGCCTCCGATGCGGAGGACGATCATGTCATCGCGGCTGCCGTCGCTGCGGCGGCCGATCTTCTCGTCTCCGGCGATCGTCACCTCCTGGCGCTCGGAAGCCATCTCGGGATTCGGATCGTCACCCCGGCCGACGCCTCCCGGCTGATGGCCGAGCCCGCCGCGCCCCACTGAACCGGTCTGCCGCCGCGCCTGGAACGCCCGCGCGGCGCTTGCCCGTCGGCCGCAACCCTTGCACGGTGCGCCCCGCAAGACAGGGAGGACCCCATGACCAAGATCGCAGTCCTGGACGATTGGCAGGGAATCGCGCGGCAATCGGCCGACTGGTCGGCGCTGCAAGCCCGCGCCGACGTGACATTTTTCGCCGACGCCTTCGCTGACGAGGCCGACGCGGCGGCGAAACTCGCGGACTTCGACATTCTGCTGGCGATGCGCGAGCGCACGCATTTCACCGCCTCCCTGCTCAAGCGCCTGCCGAAGCTCCGGATGCTCGGCACGACCAGCGGGCGCACGCTGTCGCTCGACATGGCGACCGCGACCGCGCAGGGGATCGTGGTGTGCAACACCGGCAGCGGCCCCGGCTCGGCGGCCACGGCGGAACTGGCGCTGGCACTGATGCTTGCCGCCTTCCGTGGCCTGCCGACCGGAGACGCCAACCTGCGGGCGGGACGGTTCCAGCAGGGCGTGCCGGTGGGCCGCGCGGTGGAGGGCAAGACGCTCGGCGTGCTGGGTCTCGGCAAGATCGGCGCCCGCCTGGCGCGCTACGGCCGCGCGCTCGGGATGGAAGTGCTGGCCTGGAGCCAGAACCTTACCGCCGAGAAGGCCGCCGCCGAGGGCGCCACGCTCGTTCCCAGGGACGAACTGCTGGCGCGGTCGGACGCGATCACGATCCACCTGGTGCTGTCGGACCGCACCCGCGGCCTGATCGGCGCGCCCGAGATCGCGCGCATGAAGCCGCACGCGGTACTGGTGAACACCTCGCGCGGCCCGCTGGTCGATGAGGCGGCGCTGCTCGCCGCGCTGCATGCGGGGAAGATCGTTGCCGGGCTGGACGTGTACGACCAGGAGCCGCTGCCGCCCGACCACCCGCTGCGCCGGGCGCCGAACACCGTGCTGACCCCGCATCTGGGCTACGGCGTGGCGGAGGTGTGGTCGCAGTTCTACCCCGAGAGCATCGAGAACGCGCTGGCGTTCCTGGATGGCAAGCCGGTGCGGGTGATGAACCCCGACGCGCTGGGGAAGCGCTGAGAGTTTGTGAAAGAATGCCCGCGGCGCACGATCTTCGGAGGAAAGTGCTGATGATTCCAGCGAGCATTCTTTCGCAAGTTCGATTGCTTTTCATGCGCTGAGCGGGCGGGTCGGGGTCAGTCGGCCGGGCGGGTGTCCAGCGTGCCGTCCGCCCGCTCGACGATCGCCGCCACCCGCGCTTCGGCCTCGGCCAGCTTGGCCTCGCAGTGCCGGCGCAGCGCGGCGCCGCGTTCGTAGGCGGCGATCGCGTCCTCCAGCTTCTGCTGGCCGCCTTCCAGGCCGCGCACGATCTGCTCGAGCTCGGCCAGCGCCTCCTCGAAGGACAGGCGGCTCACGTCGAGCGGCGGGCGCGGGGCATCCTCGGGCACAGGCTGCGGCATCGTCGTCTCCGGACGGGGCATGGTAGGGGCCGGGCGAAAGCACCGGCCGGCCCAGTGTGCGTAGAGCCTTGCGGCCGGTGCGCCAAGTGCCGAAGATGGAGCAACCCGTCGTCCGGAACACCGTGCTCGCCCCTGTCCCCGAGGTCCCGCTCTCCCACGCGCATGCCGGCCGCACTCCCGGTCCGGCTTTTGCCGCGCTTGACCTCGGCACCAACAACTGCCGCCTGCTGATCGGCGCTCCGACCGGGGACGGGTTCCGCGTGCTGGAAAGCTTCAGCCGCGTGGTCCGCCTCGGCGAGGGGCTGCACCGTACCGGGCGGCTCTGCGAGGCCGGCATGGCGCGGGCGATCGAGGCTCTGCACGCCTGCGCCGCCCGGCTGGACCGCCGCAAGCCGCGCGCGCTGCGCGCGATCGCCACCGAAGCCTGCCGCCGCGCCGCCAACGGGCGGGATTTCGTCGCCCGCGCGCGGGCCGAGACCGGGCTGCCGCTCGACGTCATCTCCGGGCGCGAGGAGGCCGAACTCGCGCTGGAAAGCTGCGCCGCGTTGCTCACCGGCGGGGCGCGGCGGGCGCTGCTGTTCGATATCGGCGGCGGCTCGACCGAACTCGCCTGGGTGCGGATCGAGCCCGGCGGCCCGCCGGCGCTGATCGGCTGCGACTCCCTGCCGGTCGGCGTGGTCACCCTGACCGAGCAGTTCGGCGCCGCCGCGTTCACCGACGCGGGCTTCCGCGCGATGGTGGCGGACGTGACCGCGCGGCTCGCTGCGTTCGAGGCGGTGCACTGCATCGCTCGCGAGATCGGCCAGGGCGGCGTGCGCCTGCTGGGCACCAGCGGCACGGTGACGACGCTGGCCGGGGTGGCGCTCGATCTGCCGCGCTACCGCCGCCCGCTGGTCGATGGCGTGGTGCTGGAGGCCGATGCCGCCTGCAAGGCGCTGGCCCGGCTGCGCGCGCTCGGGCGCGACGGGCTGGAGCGGCATCCCTGCGTCGGGCCGGAGCGGTTGGAGTTCGTGCTTCCCGGCTGCGCCGTGTTCGCCGCGATCACCGCGATGTGGCCGGCGACGCCGGTGGTGGTGGCCGATCGCGGCCTGCGCGAGGGCGTGCTGCTGCGGCTGATCCGCGCCGACCGCGCCCGCCCGCACCGGCATGGCCGGGCGCCCTGCGGATGAGCCCGCGCAAGCCTTCGCGCGGCGGCGGCCCTGGTGGCGCCGGCGCTGGCCCTGGGTCTGCCCCTGGGGCCGGTGGGGTGGGCGGCGGGCGTAGCGGCCTGGCGGTGTCGTTGCGCACCGCGCGCGGCCGGTCCGTCGCCTCGCAGCGCTGGCTGCAACGCCAGTTGAACGACCCCTACGTGGCGGCGGCGCGCCAGCAGGGCTGGCGGTCGCGCGCCGCCTTCAAGCTGATCGAGCTGGACGACCGGTTCCATCTGATCGTCCGCGGCGCGCGGGTGATCGACCTCGGCGCCGCGCCGGGCGGCTGGACCCAGGTGGCGCTGTGGCGCGGCGCGGCGCAGGTGGTGGGGGTCGATCTGCTGCCGATCGACCCGATCTCCGGCGCGGTGCTGATCCAGGGGGATTTCACCGCGCCCGAGATGCCGGCGCGGCTTGCCGCCGAACTCGGGGGCAAGCCGGACCTCGTGCTGTCGGATATGGCGCCGAACACCACCGGGCACACCGACACCGACCACCTGCGGATCATGGCGCTGGCCGAAGCCGCGCTGGAGTTCGCGCTGGAGGTGCTGGCCCCTGGCGGCACGTTCGTCGCCAAGGTGTTCCAGGGCGGGACCGAGCGCACGCTGCTCGATCGCCTGAAGCGGAGCTTCGCCACCGTCCGCCATGCCAAGCCGCCGGCGAGCCGCAAGGAATCGAGCGAGCTCTATGTGGTGGCAATGGGGTTCCGCGGCACCGGTCCCGCATAGCCGACCGACCGGCCCCCCCTCCTGGTTCCCCCGGGAGGCAATCCCGCCTATCTCCGCGCCATGACCGAGCTCCTGCCCGCCACGCCGGACGGAATCGCGCGCGCCGCCGCGCTGCTGCGCGGTGGCAGGCTGGTCGCGT
>JAJZVS010000161.1 GCA_021845555.1 Pseudomonadota bacterium | reverse complement strand
TCTTCGCCCGCTCCGGCTTCGCACTGGCCCCGCGCATGGTGCTGGAGCGGCCCACCGTCACACCGCTGCCGAGTGCGGCGATTCCGGTCACCCGCGCCGCCGGCCGGCCGGAGAACGACACCGACTACAGCGGGCCGGGCGGGGACGATTTCCAGTCGCTGGCACGCGACCGCCTGCCGGTGCGCTCGATGACGCGCGACGATCTCGCGGCGATCGTCGAGATCGACCGGCGCGTGACCGGGCGGGCCCGGCCGGCCTATCTGGCCCGCAAGCTGGACGAGGCATTCACCGAATCGGCGGTGCAGATGTCGCTGGTGGCCGAGATCGACCATCACCCGGCGGGTTTCATCATGGCGCGCGTCGATGTCGGCGAATTCGGCCATGCGGAGCCGGAGGCGGTGATGGACACGATCGGCGTCGATCCGCGGCACGGCCATCACGGGGTGGCGACCGCGCTGATGTCGCAACTGATGGCCAATCTGGCCGCGCTGCGCACCGAGACGGTGCGGACCGAAGTGAGCTGGAACCATTTCGGCCTGCTGAGCTTCCTCGACCGCATGGGCTTCGGCCCGCATCGGCGGCTGGCGCTGCGCCGGCCGATCGGGCGATGAGATCGACCTTGCGCTGGGGCCGGGGTGCGGATAGAATAACAGTAATAGAGTGCGTGTTTACCGGTTAGTCGCCCATCAGGAGGGTATGTCGTGGACGCGGATCACATCGAACAGACGGCCCCGCACATCGCCATGACCGACGCCGGCTGGCGCGCGCCAGGCGCCGGGGAGCAGCCGGCAACCGGCTCGGTCTCGCTGGCGGTGCTCGGCTCGGGCGGCGCGGGCTCGATGCGGGCCGGGGAAATCCTGCTGGAGGTGGCCGCCGAGGCCGGGTTCTTCGGCCTGATGACCCGCTCCATGGGACCGCAGATCCGCGGCGGGGAAGCCGCGGCGCTGCTGCGGCTGTCCACCGCGCCGGTGTCCTCGCCCGACGATCATTTCGACCTGCTGATCGCGCTCGACTGGGGCAATTTCGCCGGCTTCGCCGCCGAACTGCCGCTGGCCCCCGGCAGCCTGGTGCTGACCGATCCGGCCGAGGGCGAGGTGCCGGCGACGGTCCTCGCCTCCGGCGCGCGGATCGCGCAGCTGCCGCTGAAGGAGCTGGCCCGCAAGGTGGCGAACGGGCGGACCAACATGGTCGCGCTCGGCGCCGCCGCCGCGCTGATCGGCCTGCCGGCCGAGCTGGTGGTTGCGGTGCTCGCCAGCCAGTTCGGCCGCAAGGGGGAAGCGGTTCTGGCGGCGTCGGCCGCCGCGCTGCGGCTCGGCGCGGAGGCGGCGACGGGCTTGCCGGCGGTGCCGCGCCTCGGCGCGCCGCGGCAGGACGGCGCCGCGCGCTGGAACATCAGCGGCAACCAGGCGACCGGGCTCGGCGCGCTCAAGGGCGGGGTGAAGTTCGTCGCCGCCTACCCGATCACGCCGGCCACCGAGGTGCTGGAATGGCTGGCCCCGGCGCTGGAAAAAACCGGCGGCAGGCTGGTGCAGGCGGAGGACGAGCTGGCGGCGATCAACATGACGATCGGCGCCTCCTTCGCCGGCACGCCGTCGCTGACCGCCACCTCCGGACCCGGCCTCGCGCTGATGGTGGAAGCGCTCGGGCTTGCCGTCGCGTCCGAAACCCCGCTGGTGGTGGTGGATGTGATGCGCGGCGGGCCGTCCACCGGGATTCCCACCAAGTCGGAACAGACCGACCTCAACATCGCCGTCTATGGGCTGCACGGCGATGCGCCGCATCTGGTGCTGGCGCCGAACGCGGTCGGCGATTGCCTGTCCACCGCGCACTGGGCGGTGTCGCTGGCGGAAACCCTGCAGACGCCGGCGATCGTGCTGTCGGACCAGGCGCTCGGCCAGTCGCGCGCGATCCTCGCCCCGCCGGCGCCGCTGCCGGCCACCGCGCCGCGCCTGACCCCGGTGCCCGATCAGGTGGAGTACAACCGCTACGCCGTGACCGAGAGCGGCGTCTCGCCGATGGCGATTCCCGGCATGCCGGGCACCGCCTATGTCGCCGACGGGCTCGAGCACACCGAGCGCGGCACGCCGTCCGCGCAGGCCGCGGCGCACCAGACGCAGCTCGACAAGCGCGCGCGCAAGCTCGACGGGTTCGATTTCGGCGCGCGTTGGGCGGATCTCGAGGGCGAGGGCGACATCGCCCTGATCACCTGGGGCTCGGTCACCGGCCCGGCGCGGGAGGCGGCCGAACGGGCCCGCGCGCGCGGGCAGCGCGTGCGGCTGATCTCGCTGCGCCTGCTGCTGCCGGCGCAGCCCGAGAAGATGCACGCCGCGCTGGCCGGCGTGCGCCGGGCGCTGGTGGTGGAGCAGAGCCACGGCCGGCAGTTCCATAAATACCTGCGCAGCTTCTACGATCTGCCGGCGGAGGTGGCGGTGATCGCCCGTCCCGGCCCGCTGCCGATCCGCCCCGCCGAAATCCTCGAACGCCTGGCCGCATGGGAGAGCGTGCGATGAACGACATGGCCGTTTTGACCGCGAGCGACTTCAAATCCGATACCAAGCCGATCTGGTGCCCCGGCTGCGGCGATTTCTCGGTGCTGACCGCGCTGACCAAGGCGCTGGCCGAACTCGCCCGGCCGCGCGAGCAGGTTGCGCTGATCTCCGGCATCGGCTGCTCCTCGCGCATTCCCGCCTATACGCGGGTCTATGGGCTGCACGGGGTGCACGGGCGCGCGCTGGCGGTGGCGGCGGGGGTGAAGCTCGCCAATCCCGACCTGACGGTGATCGCGGCGGGCGGCGACGGCGACGGGCTGTCGATCGGCGGCAACCATTTCCTCCACGCCTGCCGGCGCAATGTCGATATGACCTACGTGCTGATGGACAACCAGGTCTATGGCATGACCAAGGGCCAGGCCTCCCCCACCACGGCGCCGGAATGGTGCGAGAGCAAGCTGACGCCGCACGGCACCGGGGTTTCGCCGGTTGCGCCGCTGCATCTGGCGCTGGCGTCGGGGGTGAATTTCTTCGCCCGCGGGTTCGCCGGCAAGCCGAACGAACTGGCCGCGCTGATCCTGGCCGGGATCGCGCATCCGGGGTTCTCGGTAATCCATGTGCTGAGCCCCTGCGTGACGTTCCGCCCGGAGCAGCGCGGCTGGAAAAGCGTGGTGCATGCGTCCGATGCGCCACCGGCAAGCGATCCCGCGGAGGCGCTGGCGCGCTACGCGGGCGACGACGGGTTCACCACCGGGATCCTGTACCAGGCCGACCGGGCGCCGTTCCTGCCGGCGCACACTTCGGACCTGACGGCGGAGGATTTCGCGGCGGGGTTCGCGGTGCGGGGCGGGGAAATGGCGGCGGTCGCGGATCGGGGGCAGGCGTAGCGGCGAGCGGAGGACCATCACGCAACCTCGCCGGCGACGAAACCGCTGGCCCAGGCCCATTGGAAATTGTAGCCGCCCAGCCAGCCGGTCACGTCCACCGCCTCGCCGATCGCGAACAGGCCGGGCACTGCATCGGCCTGCATCGTTCGTTGCGATAACCCCGAGGTGGCGATGCCGCCCAGCGTGACTTCGGCCTTGGCATAGCCTTCGGTGCCGACCGGATGCACCTGCCAGGCGCGCAACGCCGCCTCCAGCGTGGCGAGATCGCGATCCGCCACCTCCCCGATCGGGCGCCCGGGCGCACCGGCCGGCAGGAACGCATCGGCGAGGCGTTGCGGCAGCATTTCGCCCAGCACGGCGCGCAGCCCCGCTTTCGGGCGCGCCCGTTTGCGCGCGCGCAGGAATCCTTCGGCCGCACCGGGCAACAGATCGATCCGCACCGCCGCGCCCGCGCGCCAGAACGAGGAAATCTGCAGGATGGCGGGGCCCGACAGGCCGCGATGCGTGACCACCATGCCCTCGTCGAACCGCACCCCGTTACTGCTCGCGCCCACGCTGCTCGCCCCCACGCTGGCCGACACCCCGGCCAGGCCGGACATCCGGGCGAGCTCCGCCCCGCCCAGCAGCAGCGGCACCAGGCCGGGGCGGATCTCGGTCAGCGGAAGGCCGAAGCGCCGCGCCAGGTCGTGCGACAATCCGCTGGCCCCGAGTTTCGGGATCGACAGCCCGCCGGTCGCCAGCACCAGGGAGGCGGCGTCGATCGCCCCGGCGTCCGTTTCCACCCGGAACCGGTCGGCGCGCGAGACCGCGCCGATCCGCTGTTGCAACCGGATGTCCACGCCGGCGGCGGCACATTCCGCCAGCAGCATCGCCACGATCTGCCGCGCCGGGCCGTCGCAGAACAATTGTCCCAGGGTCTTTTCGTGCCAGGCGATACGGTGTCGCGCCACCATGTCGAGGAAATCGCGCGGCGTGTAGCGGGCGAGCGCGGAGCGGGCGAAGTGCGGATTGGCCGACAGGAACCGCTCCGCCCGGCAGTGCAGATTGGTGAAGTTGCAGCGCCCGCCGCCGGAAATCAGGATCTTCTCGCCGGCCTGGCGCGCGTGGTCCAGCACCACCACGCGCCGCCCGCGCCGCCCGGCGGTGAGCGCGCACATCAGGCCGGCGGCGCCGGCGCCGAGGATGACGACATCGGTGGTATCCATACCGCGGCGGCCGTGCGCCGGCGCGGGGGGCCTGTCAAGCGCCGGAACGAACGCGGCCGGCCGGGGAAACCCGCCGCTGCGCCGCCTGACCCGGCGTTCTCACCGGATCGCGCCGGGTCATACCGGCGGCCCGCAGGCCCGACCGGTCTCGCGCGTGGGCTTGCCCCTGGGGGTTGCCCCTGGGGGTTGTGCCCCTGGGGGTTGCCCCTGGGGGTTAGTGGGGCGGCCACGCGCGAAACCAAACCCGGACCGGCGGCCCGGCCGATTTCCGATGGGTCACGCATTCGGGCCGCTGGTATAAGGCTGCCGGCGGGGCCAGGACCGCGCCCGCGCCGGGGCAGGCCGTGCGAACGGCGGCTTCACCCCTCGTTAAGCATTTCCTGCTTAGATGCCGCGGTGACCGACGCCCCGCCCTCGATTTTTGCGCTCAGCTTCGCCGGGATCATGGTGGCGCTGCGCGCGGCCCTCGGCTTTGTCGCCGGCCCGGTGCCGCCGGGCGCGCCGCTGGTGCTGCGCCCACGCCGTGTGCTCGCGGCGCCGCTGGTGCTGCGGCTGCACCGGCGGCTGGGCAAGATGATGCAGGCGGTGGCCACGCTGCTCGCCTACCGGGCCGCCTACGGGAAGGACCCGCCGCCGCGCCGCAAGCCGGCGCCGCGCCCGGAGGGCGCCGCGGCAGCGGCGACGGAGCTCACACAGACGGCGCCGCGGGACATCCCGCAGGACGCCGCCGCGGTCCCACCCGCCGCTGCCGCCCGGCCCGAACCCGACGCGCGCGCCCCGCGCGCCCCGCGCCTGCCCGGCCGGGCCGGCTGGCTGACCGGGCTGAGCGCCGAGATCGCCGGCCGCGCGTCCCAGTTGCGCGACATGCTCGCCCAGCCGGAGACGCAGGCCCTGCTCCAGGACTCGCCGATGCTGGTGCGGCTGCTGCACCCGCTCTGCCGGATGCTCGGCGTGGCGCTGCCGGCCGAACTCCTGCCGCCGCGCCCGCCGAAACCCCCACGTCCGCCGCGCGCGCCGCGTCCGCGCCGGCGCCGCTGGCACCCGCCGCGCCGGGCCGATCTGCATTTCCTGCTGCGCATGGGCAAGCCGATTCCGGAAAGCTGAGCCGGGGCCCGGGGAGACGCGCGGCCATTTTATTGCGATATCGCAATAAAATGGCCGCTCTCCAGGCGTTACCTGGCATTTTCCTGACCGCGCCCGCTTGCGGAATGGCCGAAGACTCCGCCATCCCGCAAGCAGGTCTTACACCGGCAGCCGGATCCGCGCGCGCAGCCCGCCCAGCGGGCTGTCCTCCAGCACGATCTCCCCGCCATGCGCACGCACGATGTCGCGCGCGATCGTCAGGCCGAGGCCGGTGCCGCCGGCGGCATCGCTCTCGAACGGGCGGAACACGCTTTCCCGCCGTTCGGGCGGGATGCCCGGCCCGTCGTCATCGACCGTCACCTGTACCCCGCGCGACCCCGCCGGCGCCGCCGTCAGCACCACAAGATGCGCGTGGCGGCGCGCGTTATCCACCAGATTGGTGATCGCCCGGCGCACCGCGTCGGCGCGCAGCCGCAGCGTGAGGTCCTCCGGCACGTCGAGCCGCACCACCGCCCCGGCCCGGCGCGCGCCGGCCGCCACCTCCTCCAGCACCGCCGACAGGTTGACGGGCTCGGCCTGCTCCGCCCCCTCCCCGCGCGCGAAGGCCAGGTAGGCCTCGACCATCCGCTCCATCTCCTCCACATCGGCGGTGAGTTCGGCGACGTCGGCGGCCATTTCGGCCCGCGCCGGCAGCATCGCCAGCGCCAGACGCATGCGGGTGAGCGGCGTACGCAGATCGTGCGACACGCCGGCCAGCATTTCGGTGCGCTGGGCGAGGAAGCGGCGGATGCGTTCCTGCATGCGGTTGAACGCGGTGGCGGCGCGGCGGACCTCCACCGCGCCCTCCGGCCGGACCGGCCCGGGATCGCGGCCGATCCCGAACGCCTCCACCGCATCGGCCAGCCGGCGGATGCCGCGCACCTGGTTGCGCATGAACAGCGCGGCGATCCCGAACAGCAGCAAAGCGGTGCCGACCATCCAGCCGACGAACAGCCAGATGGTGCCGAGATCCACCCGTTTGCGCGGCGCCAGGATGTCCAGCACGCCGTCCGGCTGCTGCACGCGGATCAGCACCGCGCCGCTCTCGTAGGTCCAATCCATGCTGAAGCGCTCGGTCAGCCGTTGGCGCAGCGCCGTCTCCAGGTCGTCGTCCATCGGGCCGAGGACGTTCACCCGGGAGCCGGTGCGATGCAGCACCGCGCCGGGCTCGAGCCGCATCGCGATATCGAATTCGTTCTGCGCCAGCGGAATGATCCAGGCGCGATTCTCCGCCCCCGGATAGCGGCGCATCAGCGCCAGGGTGAAGTTGATCTCCCCGGCCAGGCTGTCCGACAGCCGGCGATACACCAGGTTCAGATGGCTGCCGTAATAGATTTGCAGCGCCACCAGCTGCAGCAGCACCAGCGGCACCAGGATCATCAGCAACGAGCGCCCGAGCAGCGAGCGCGGCAGGACCCGCTTCACCGCGCGGGCGAAGGGCAGCGGCAGGCCCATCAGATCCCCGGCTTCAGCACGTAGCCGCGCCCGCGCACGGTGTGCAGGAAGCGCGGCTCGTGCGGATCGACCTCGATCTTGCGGCGCAGGCGCGTCACCTGCACGTCGATCGCCCGTTCGCCGGTCTCGTCCATCCCGAGTGCGGCGGCCAGCGCCTCGCGGGAGAGCACCTCGTTCGGCTGGCGCGCGAGCGCGGCCAGCAGCGCCGCCTCCCCGCCGGTCAGGCGCACGGGTCCCGCCGGGCCGCGCAACTCGGCGCGCGCGGGATCGAACACCACCGCGCCGAGCGGCACCGGCGTTCCCGCCCCGCCCGAGGGAACGGCGGCGATGGTGCGGCGCAGCAGCGCCTTGATCCGCAGCACCAGTTCCAGCGGCTCGAACGGCTTGGGGAGGTAGTCGTCGGCGCCGGCTTCGAATCCGGCGATACGGTCCTCCGGCGCGCCGCGCGCGGTCAGCAGCAGCACCGGCACCTCGTCGCCCTGCTCGCGGCGCAGCGCGGCGGTCAGATCGAGACCGGATTCGCCCGGCATCATCACGTCCAGCACCAGCAGATCGGGGCTGACCGAGCGCAGCGTCGCGCGCGCCTCGGCGGCGGAGGCGGCAGTGGTGACGCGAAAGCCGCGCTCGCCCAGGTAGCGCGACAGCAGCGCGCGCAGGCGGGAATCGTCGTCCACCACCAGGATATGCGGCTCCGGCGGCGGCTCCGGCGGCGGTGCGTCCTCGGCCATCGGGGTCCCGCTATCGAGGGCGGGCGGCGCGGCCGGAAGCCTCCGCGCGGTCGAGGTAGCTGCGCGCCGCATCGTCCATGATCGCGCGCATCACCCGGCGGAACCCGTCCACCGAGGCGGCGCCAGCATCGCGATAGGCCGCCGACAGCCGGTCCCGCTGGCGTTCGAACAGCCGGCGTTCCAGCGCCATGCCCTCCGGCGTCAGCGTCAGCAGGCGCTGGCGGCGGTCGGCGCGGCCCGGCTCCTGCGCGACATAGCCGCGCGCGACCAGCTCGCTCAGCACCCGCGCGAGGCTCTGCTTGGTGATGCGCAGCAGCCCGAGCAGGTCGGAGACGGTGATGCCGGGATGGCGGCCGATGAAATGCAGCGCGCGATGATGCGCCCGGCCGAGGCCGAGCTCGTCCAGGATCACATCCGCGGCGTTGGTGAAGGCGCGGTAGGCGAAGAACAGCAGATCCTGCGCCAGGCGGATCTCCTCCTCGCGCAGGAACAGCAGATTGGCGCCGGCGGCGGAGGGCGTGCCCAGGGGGGTACC